>CAZQYL010000150.1:0-6363 GCA_964597425.1 uncultured Ignavibacteriales bacterium
TTTTATGTGGAGCTAAGGAGGATCGAACTCCTGACCTCTTGAATGCCATTCAAGCGCTCTCCCAGCTGAGCTACAGCCCCAAATAATACTAATTTACAAAAATAACAAATATTGTCCAGTAATTTCAATTCATTTAATTGCCTTAATAATTATGTTTTTCAAACCTGATTCGCAGTATTAGAAATTTTTGTTTTAACCCCTGAGCGATATTTTACGATCAGCAAAAATAAACCAACAGTGAAATCAAGAATTGAACAGAAAAGATCATAATGAGGCGGAACTAAAGCAGCGTCTGCTGCATGATAATAAATTAAATCCCAGATACCATGAAGAAAATATCCTGCGATCAAAACATAAAAATTCCATTTAACCCCGAAGTATGCTATAAATAAAAATAGTATTGCCTGCAGCGAGTTTATTAATAAAAGCCCGGGATCTGACCATGAAAAACCTACATATATAAAACCTATACCGGCAAGTATCAATCCGTATATTAAGTTCTTATCAAATCGTCTGAGTAAAGCAACAATTAATATAACAGCTATTCCTGAAAAGAACCCAATTATTGCAGATTGCATAATATTTTGCTTAACTTTAAAATTGAATGTTTAACTGCACATCAAATTTCTCAATTCATCTGGTTCTAAACCATTGATAAATAGAGCGCAATATACAAAAAACATAACTATTAGAAAACGAAAAAACAATATTTATTAATAATTTAAGGGAGATTTATTTTTTAAATTCATTTGTCGATCGAACTTCTGAAAACAAAAAAGGCTGCAATCTAAAATTTTGCAGCCTTTTGGTTTAAAGTTATTATTTCCTGAAATTGTTACTTTACCTTCTCAAGTGCCTGCTCAAGATCCCAAATGAGGTCATTTATATCTTCAATTCCTGCTGAGTACCTTACCAGCCCGTCCGATATTCCGGCTTTCTGCTTATCTTCCGGAGATACTTTTGAATGCGTCATAGATGCCGGATGCTCTATTAAAGACTCAACCCCGCCAAGAGATACTGCAAGAATTGATATTTTGACATTATTCATCATGGTTTTACCGGCTTCAAACCCGCCTTTAAGTCCAAAACTTATCAGCGCGCCGGGTCCATCCATCTGTTTTTTGGCAAGCTCAAACTGCGGATGCGAAGGCAGTCCGGGGTATCTTACCCACTCAACTTTAGGATGCTTTTCAAGATACTCGGCTATCTTCTGCGCATTTTCCTGCGCGCGGTCAATCCTTATAGCAAGGGTTTTTAATCCCCTGATAACAAGGTATGACTGGTGGGGATCTAAATTGCAGCCCAATGCTGTCATCATAGAGCGCAGCTTTTTATACATCTCTTTTGTTTTTGCAACAACCATTCCCCCAACAATATCAGCATGTCCGTTAATGAATTTGGTCATTGAGTGCAATACAACATCCGCGCCAAGCTCAAGGGGTCTTTGCAGATATGGACTCGAAAATGTATTATCAACCACTAACACAAGCCCATGCTCTTTGGCAATTTCAGCGCATGCTTTAATATCTGTAATTTCAACCGTTGGATTTGCCGGGGTTTCTATGTAAAGAACCTTAGTATTCGGCTTAACGGCTTTTTTGATATTATTTATGTCTGATGTATTTACATAAGTTGATTCAACCCCGTAGCGTGAATAATGATCTTCCATTATTACCCTTGATGGTCCGTAAACCGCATCTGAGCTTATCATGTGGTCACCCTTCGATAGCAGTGCCATGTATACTGTATTTATTGCTCCCATTCCGGAGCTTGTGCCTATGCCGCCGAAACCGCCTTCAAGCTCAGCAACCATTTTTTCCAGTACGTTAATTGTGGGATTACCAAGCCTTGTATAAATATAACCGTCGCTTTCACCCAGGAAACACCTTGCGCCTTCTTCAGCGCTTTCGAATTCAAATGTTGATGACTGAAATATGGGAACGTTTACGCTGCCGTACTTATCTTTGTAACCGCCTCCGTGTATGAGTTTTGTATTGAACCTTGATTTTTGTGTATCCATTTTTTTCTTCTTGCTTTCATATCAGTCAATCCTTATGCAGGCTGCGCTGAAAATATTTATAAGTTTTTAGTTTAAATAAGATCTGAAATTTATTTCAATAGAAGCATTTTTTTTGTAACAATGTAATCACCGCATATCATTTTGTAAAAATAAACACCTGATGAAAAATCCGAAGCGTTCCATTCAGTCTCATATGTACCCGGTGATAAATCCGTTTCAGCAAGTGATGATACTTCTTTCCCGTTTATATCAAATACCTTAATCATAACATAGCCGCGGTTCTGAATATCAAAACGTATCTTTGTCACGGGATTAAACGGATTAGGATAGTTCTGAAGCAGTTGGGAGCTCAAAGGAATTTCACTGCTGATATTGATGATACCAAACGGGTTTGCAGTCGGATTGTTTTTATAATATATCTCTCCTGCAATGCCGTCCCTTGAGTCCTGCCAGGCAACATGAACATATGAACCCGATACAGCAACTGAAGGCTGAATCAAAACTGAACCTGCATTTGTTATCCTCGTATCTCCGCTCCAGCTTACGCCGTTATCAGGAGAACGTTTATAATAAATCTCCGCTTGTATCAAACCATTTCTGTCATCATGCCAAACCAGGTGCAGGGTGCTGCCGGAAACCGTTAGTGAAGGACTTGCCGAGAAGTATATATCATTTGTCAATCTTCTTTCAGTTTCCCAGTAAATTCCGGAATTTATCGAGTTGTTGTAGTATACCTCGTTATTGCCGTCTCTGATATCCTGCCAAACAAGAAAAACATTCGCGCCGTATGCGGCAACAGAGGGTCTTTCCTGCGTAAAAGTGTTGTTTGTAACCCTTTGTTCATTTGTCCAGTTCACTCCGCCGTTAGTTGAGCGCTTGCTGTAGATCTCAAAATTACCGTCCCTGTTATCCTGCCAAACGCAATAAACTTTACTTTCATAACTGCATATGTTTGGCATTTCGCTTGATGAAGCATTATTTGTAAGTCTTATAAAACTCGACCAATTTAAACCGCCGTTTGTAGAATAGTAAGAGTATATCTCGTAGTTACCTTCTGTGTTATCCTGCCATACCAGGTTAAGTCTATTTTCAACAAGTGTAATTGCGGGATTTGTTGAAACTGATGTATTGAACGTTAGCCTCGTATCATTCAGCCAGTTAAGTCCGCCGTTCACACTTTTTTTGAAATATATTTCTTTGTTTCCATCTCTGCTATCGCACCATGTAATGTAAACAAAATTACCTTCAGCGCAAATTGCAGGCAGTTCTGATACTGATGAATTATTCGTTAACCGCATTTCATCACTCCAGCTTAAACCGTTATCGGGTGATCTTTTGTAATACAACTCCCAATTGCCATCGCGGTTATCCTGCCAAAGAATGTGAACAAGGTTACCTGCCGCCGCGATACATTTTGCATTTGATTGGTTCATCCATGATTGCTGGCTGTTATTACTTATTCTTACTTCAGGCTGCCATTGTGAAAATATCCGTATTGTAGCCGGGTTTAGCAATAATATGAAAAGGAGTGTGTAAATAAGTTTGAAATCAGCTGAATTTTTCATAATAAATGTATCCTATCCTGGGGTAATTTCTTCGGAAAATTAGTTTTGGATAATACAAAATTGTCGCTTAAATTAAGTAAAAACTATGATATATGGCAATTTTCACTATGATTTCTATCTAAATCAGTAATATTTTCAGGTGAATATAGATTGTCTCATATCATACTTAACTCCCTTAATTTATAGATCCTCCATTTTCTACTTCAAATAGAATTGAATATTTAATGATTTTTTGCTACATTTGTAATTCTCCAAAATCAACCGGTAACAGTGCGTTACTTCATTTATAAAGCGATTTTGAGGAATTGTCTTCACTTTTTCGAGGTAAATAAATAAATTAATCATATTACAATGTTCGCAATAGTAGATATTAAAGGTAAACAGTACAAGGTTTCCGAAAACGACAGGGTTTTTATCAACAGGATAAAAGAAGATGTTGGCGCAAAAGTATCCTTTGGTGATGTTTTAATGTTCAGCAAAGATGAAAAATCATTCCAGGTTGGCGCACCAAAACTTTCTATGAATGTTGAAGCAACTGTACTTGGTCACGTAAAAGATGATAAAGTAATTGTTTTCAAGAAGAAAAGAAGAAAAGGCTACAAGAGAACCAAGGGTCATCGCCAGCAGTACACTGAAATACAGATCAATACAATAAAGTAATTTCAGTTTAAACTCACAGTTAAGTAATCATAAATTTTTAATTTTATATATAATGGCTCATAAAAAAGGTTTAGGAAGCACAAAAAACGGCCGCGACAGTAATTCCCAAAGGCTTGGCGTAAAACGCTTTGGCGGTGAACTGGTATCAGCCGGCAGCATTATCGTAAGACAGCGCGGAACAAAGTTCCTCCCCGGTCTTAACACAGGGCTTGGCAAAGATGATACAATTTTTGCGACAATTACCGGTCACGTTAAATTTACAAACCAGACCAGGTTAAAGAAGAAGATCAGCGTTCTGCCCGCAGAATCCAAATAATTTTTTTTGTAATGGTCTTTTAATGATCAAAAGATTTTCTGAGCAGCGAGTGGACCCTGGTTCACTCGCTTGTTTTTTATATTCGCCCTTAAGCCAGCTGATTGCATGAGCAAGATTCAGGTTAAGGGATGAATTACCACAGTAAAACAAACAAATTTAATAATATAATACAAAGAGGCAAATAAATTGAAAGTATCAGTTATTGGAGCAGGTAATGTAGGCGCAACCTGCGCGGAAGTATTGGCACATCATGAAATAGCGAACGAAGTTGTATTGCTTGATATCAAAGAGAACTTCGCTGAAGGAAAAGCGCTTGATATCTGGGAAACATCGGCAATCAACATGTATGATACAAGGGTTTCCGGCACAACCAACGATTATTCCAAAACAGCAGGTTCAGAAGTTGTAGTAATAACTTCGGGTTTGCCAAGGAAACCCGGCATGAGCCGTGACGACTTAATTTCAACAAATGCTAAGATCGTTAAATCAGTGACCGAGCAGGTTGTAAAACACTCCCCTGACGCGAAGCTTATTATTGTATCAAACCCGCTTGATGTGATGACATACTGCGCGTTTATCAATTCCAAATTCCCTGCTAACAGGGTATTCGGTATGGCTGGAATTCTCGATACCGGAAGGTACAAAGCATTCTTAGCTGATGAGCTTAATGTTTCTCCAAAAGATATTTCCGCGGTTTTAATGGGCGGACATGGTGATACAATGGTACCCCTGCCAAGATATACAACTGTCGGCGGCATTCCCGTTACCGAGCTTGTAGAAAAATCCAAACTTGATGCAATTATTGACAGGGCTAAAAAAGGCGGCGGAGAAATAGTGAACTTACTTGGTACTTCAGCATGGTATGCACCGGGCTCAGCAGCTGCACAGATGGTTGAAGCGATCATCCGCGACCAGAAGCGTGTTTTCCCTGTATGCGCACTCCTCAATGGTGAGTACGGCCTGAAGAATATCTACATGGGCGTACCTGTAATTTTAGGCAAAGGCGGAATTGAAAGAATCATAGAGCTTAAGCTTAATGATGATGAAATGAAGCTTGTGAATGAATCAGCAAAAGCTGTAAAAGAAGTTATGGATGTACTCGATAATTTGAAAGACTAATAATTATAGAATTCCTATTCATCCGATGACTGCCGGAGCAGTCACGCTTTTAAGTCATCGGATGAATTAATTTCCCTCCAAAATCTTCTCTCTTCCCGGTTACTCTTTATCCTGATCCATTTTTTTCCTGCGAATTCACTTCCATTAATAAGTCTGTTATACTTTGCGTTCTTGGAGCCGTAAGTTCGCGAAGCGAACAGAACAATAGACTTCCTGGAAAATAATGATCCAAAACTCTCCCTGTTATTATGCCATAAAGGCTTTTGAGTTATTATTCTGTAAATTGAGCGTTTTGTTACCCTGTACAGCATTTTCATATAAGGTACATCAAGCCATATGATAGTATCTGCCCTGCTGATTGTCAGATCCTGGTTACGTGAATAATTTCCGTCAATTACCCAGCTATCAGTTAGAGTGACTTCATCTACCTTAGCCCTGAATTCCTCATTAACCGATTCCTGCCAGTCCGGTTTCCAGAAAATGTTATCAAGCTCGTAGTGTGTAAAATTCAGAATTTTTGATAATCTATTTGCAAAGGTAGTTTTACCGCTTCCGTTGGCACCTACTACTAATATTTTTTTGCCTAAGTTCAATTAGTTTTACAGTCATCCGATGACTTAAGGTCATCGGATGACTGTTTAAGATTTTTGCCTTTTTACTTTTTATTTTTGGCTTTTTATAAC
>CAZQYL010000151.1:0-6329 GCA_964597425.1 uncultured Ignavibacteriales bacterium
CATTGATCCAGTTGTTTGTAAGCAATTCATTCAGAAATTACAGGGATGAGGAGAATCGCAGCAATCCGAACGGTATTTATGAAAAAAATAATTACCAATGGATAAATTACGGAATTAAACTAAAAGAACAATTGTATTTTGATCTATCACGGACACTTAGATTGTTCTCTAACTCGGAAGGTGAATTTAATTATACCATAAAAAATTACAATTTTAGTTCCGGGACTGACCCATTTTACAGGAATACCAAAAATATAAATTTTATGCAGGAGCTTTCTTTAAAATATAACGATCTATTATTGTCAGGATTTATCAGAGGATTTTCAGATGCATTTGATTATGGTGATTACTCAGGCGGTTTTAACAGTATCAGCATAACTCCCGGCGCTAAAGCAGAGTATAAGCTGAAATTTTCGGAAAGCGAAAACATGCAGCTTAAGCTGCAATACAGTTATAAGGATAACCATGTAAGTACTTCAGCAGTTTACAGGAATAATTTTATGAATTTTGGTTCAGAGTTTTATTATTACAGAACCAGAACTTACGAATATTATTTCACTTTGCTCAATTATCCTCCTTCAACAATATTCAGAGGCGTAAATTTATTTTCTGAAATTAAAGTCTTTAAATTTAAACTGGCGTTAAATCATTCCTACTCGTTCAGAAATGATCACAATATGGATAGCCCTGAGAATTTCGGCAGGATAAATTTAGCGTGGGAAGATAATGCATTTAAGAACAAGCTCGAATACAAGATTGGACTTGGAACCCGCTATTGGTCTGAATACAGGTCATTATTTTATTCGGGATATTCAAACATGTTCTCGCCATTCACAATTCACTTAAATTCGCTGCAAAATAGCATTCGCATCCCCGCCAACGCCACTTTAGATTTCTACATCATTGGCAAAATTGGTAAGGCTACATTCGGTTTAACGCTTGAAAATATTCTGGATAGGATTGTTTACAATACGGGGGTTTATCCTTTTATGGATAGGGGAGGATTCTTAAATACTATTTCAAGGTTCAACATTACGTGGAATTTCTTCGATTAACGCTTCGCAAGCATCCATTACGTCCATTACTTCAACTAACTTAATACACTTGTATTCATCTTTGCCTGTGTAAATGCACTTAACGGGTTTTGGTGAATTAAAAAAACACGGTGAGCAGTCAAGCTCTGTTCTTACAATAATATGCCTGTTCTGCCAGGGGTAGAGCTCTTTGTAGTTTGTATATGCAAAAATTGCGACCTGCGGTATGTCGAGTCCCGCAGCCATGTGCATTAAGGCTGAATCATTGCTTACGAACATTCCGCATTTTTCCATCAGCGCCAGCGACTGCATCAAATTACCCGTTTTAGGTATCAATACTTCACTACCACCAAGGGTTTGTATCATTTCATTCACGTCTGTTTCAGTGCCAAAGAGCAGTATCTTCGCGTGGTAACGCTCAGCCAGCTGCCTGGCGAGTGAGCCGTATTTTATAGCAGACCAGCGTTTGTTGATATGACCCTTAAATGTAGCTGAACCGGCATGGAATCCGACTACTAACCTGCGGTTTAGTTCATTATCATTGAAATATTTTTCAGCAAATGCTGCGTCATCCTTTGTAAGATATACTTCAAGACCGCCAAGCTCTTCTTCGCGGATATTGGGGAAAACA
The DNA here is from genome assembly GCA_964597425.1 of uncultured Ignavibacteriales bacterium. Taxonomy (GTDB): domain Bacteria; phylum Bacteroidota; class Ignavibacteria; order Tepidaquicellales; family OLB5; genus OLB5. Next base: position 1,666 of record CAZQYL010000151.1, read on the forward strand.
GCTTTGGCGAGCTCGAAATTTTCGATAACATTATGCCTGTCCTTAACTTCCTGAATTAGTTTACTGTTCAGGAAATCCCAATTGGATTTTGAATAGTGTAAATACCTGTGGGCTATCTTAACTTTAGCTCCTTCAAGGTACTGCACCATGTTATACTCCCGCCTGTTCGATGGGTACACATTTATTGAAGCGTCATAATTGTTTTTACGCAGCGCAAGTGTTTGCTTAAGTGACTTAAGTTTCGATTGCTTGAGGAAATCTATGAAATAAACATTATCCACATACGGATTGTTCCTGAACAGGTCTTCGACCGGATTGAACATAACCGCAACATCAATAATGCTTTCAGGTGAGTGCCGTTTCATCAGGGCTAAAGCAGGTGAGAACATTAATGCATCACCAATACCGGATAATGCGTTTATTAATATTCTCATATTGTTTTAAATAAGTTTAATAACTTTTTGTAACTACAACTATGGTTTGCAGCAGCAACTATGGTTTATTAAAAATTACAAGGAATTTATCGTTAAAATCAACCCTGCTTAATACTTCAGCGTTGCCGTATATTTTCTGGTACCAGTCCAAACCGCGGGGCTTTTCAATTCTGTTAAGTCTAAGTTTATTGGAAAGGTAAACATTCTTTTCGGGGTCCCACATGGTAATGATAAGCTTAGCCCCGCTTTTAAGCGAGCGCCACAGGTTATCCATTGCCTTGTTAAAGCGGTCATCATCGGTGATATGCTGTGTTACATCTATCATAACTCCCAAATCGAATTTACCCTCAGGCAGCCTTACTTCGCTTATATCGCCGTGAATAAACTCATACTGCGGGTATTTTTTCTGTAAATTGATAATTGATATTTCGGCAATATCATTGCCGGTATATACTTTCGCGCCAAGTGAATTAAAATAATCAGTCCAGTAACCAACGCCGATTCCTATTTCAACAATAGCCATATCCGGGGTTATTTCAATCCCTGCTTTTTTCATCTCACCCGCTAAGATAGCCTTTTTCTCTTCGTACATCTTAAGGTTTTCTTCATTGCTCATCCTGAAGTGTCCCACCCCTTTGAGGTCAAACGAGTTCGTTAAGAGCTCATTCCAGAAAGTTTTGGGCTTATAATTGAACATCATTTTAAAGTATATCTTAATATCGTTTAACAGTGCCATATATTTACCTGCTTAGCATCTCCGGTGCGTATTTTCTAATTTTATCTAAATTGTTCAAAGCGTTGGCTGTATCGTTCTTTTCAGCGTACATCTGGTATAAATAATAATGTGCCATTACGTTGTAATCATCAAGCTCAACAGCTTTTTTGTAATTCTCAAAGGCTTTATCATTATTCTTCTGCTGCAGATAAATATCGCCAATCATCTGGTAGGGGGTGCCCCAGCCTGCGGGTCCTGCTGCCAGTGCCTGCATGTACAGACTTATAGCCTCATTGATCTTTGTTTTATCCTTCTGCGTATTCATAGCCTGGTTGTACAGGTTCACAAACGATTTTTTGTATTCAGGGTTAGGCTGAACCTGTTTAATTTGTGTAACCTCTTCATCAGTTTTGCGTTTATACATTATGTCTGTAAATCCGGCTTCTTTTATGCTGAAGTAATACGGGTAGTAATACTTCATGAATGTATCACTGGTAAATAATCCGCGCTCTGCATACGCGCTGGGCTTTATGCCCGTTGAAAAATAAATGTAGTCAGGCTTGCGGCTCATAATGTACTCAACATTGTAATTACGCTCTCTCCAGCCAACATCCTTGCTTGATATTTCCGGAATCGGCTTTGGATTATGCGCAACTTCTTTATCGGTGAGCCCAAGCATATCAATTAATGTTACTTCAGAGTAATACGAAACTGCGCCAATTGTGGTTGCCGCAACCGTAAGCGGCTTGCCGCTTTGTGTCTGTTTGTTCTTCAGCCAGCCAGCGGTAATTTTCATTTTTTCCACAAGACCCTTTTCAAGATCGGCGTAGCCTTTGATGGTTTCGGCTTCATTATTGTATGTGTAGTAAGTAAATCCGCCAATGAATATCAGCCCGACAATTGCACCCGTAGCCATTTCGCGTTTTTTATCAAACAGTGTGGTAAGCATTGCAAGCCCTTCCTGCACCAGAATAAAGAACACCGGCATTACGGGAACGAAGAAACGGTTGGGGCGTAGCACATCACCACCGACGAATATTACATATATTGTGAAGACAACAAATATCATTACTAAATAAAGATAGTTGTAAAACCTGTCTTTGGATGTTAGTGTGTAAAGCCCGATAAGCAAAAAGAGCCCGTAGAAACCGTATGATTTCAGGAAGGTCCATGTGTATTCAAATCCTGTGGAAAAATACTCAAGCGATGAGCCGGTTTTTGCATAAAACGTATTAGGCAGCAGGTAGCCGTAATATGAATAACGCCATATCATAAAGATCAGAGCGGGAGCAAAATATAAACCTAACCAGATAAGATTATTCTTATCTGTAAACTTTTTTAACGGATTTATCCCTGCGGTCTTATTCTGCTTAAGCGTGATAATAATTTTATGCAATACTGTGACCGCAAATATCAGGTTGCCTTCGGGTCTTGTAAGCGAAGTGAATAAAAAAACTATTGATGAAATAGGGAAGGAGTCAGAGTGATCTTTTATCTCACGCAGGTACAGATATATTCCAAGTGTGATAAGACACCCGAAGAGTCCCGTTTCCATTCCGCTTACCGCCCAGTACGCAAACGAGCCGTTTGCTGCCAGCATTACACATGCGCCCAGTGAAAATACGAGATTATAAAAAGTACCGTTATTTTTCGGGAAGATCTTTGATGAGATCAGGTATGTGAAAAGCAGCGTAAGCATTGATGAAATTATGCCCAACACCTGTGAGGCTGAAATAAAATTGAATCCAAGTGATTTAACGCCGGCAAGAAGCACTACCCATAAAAAGCATGTGTAGCCTTCAACACGCTCGCCAATGTTAAATACAAGCCCGTTACCTTCAGTGAAATTTTTAACATACCGGTAGGTGATAAAGGAATCATCCTGAATGAAATCAAACGTTTTGGAGTAGTAGTACAAAATAATTGCCAGGATACCCAGTCCTATAAGACCGAAGACCCTTATATCCATACCCGGGGCGGCTTTGGGCGCCTTACTTTGTATTTTCTTTACCTGCTTTTTCTGGCTCAATAAATAATGATCATGTTAAAAAAAATACGGCAGCTACGAACTAATTCAATAATTCATAAACTGCCGCTGAAATTTTAATTTACCTTCCCTGCTGTCTCAGTTTCAAAGATTCTATCTTTGCTTTAACTTCGGGGTTGTTTGGTGAAACTCTATCAAGCTTATACAATATATCAAGCGCCTTTGCGTTATCATTTCTTGCTTCGTATATATCAAGCAAAAGCTTATACGGATTCCAGAATGACTGTATATCATTCGGGTTCTTTGCCAAAGCGTCAAGCGCGTCTTTTTCAACCACGGGTGAAAGTTCATTGAACTTTGCCATGTTATCAGCCTTAAGATACTGCATACATACGTCATAAAGTATCCTGTAATCGTATGGTACAACATTCCTCGGGAAGAGCGCTTCCATTCTGTCGAGAACCTGGTTTGTCCTTGCTTTATCGCCTGCATTTACAAATTCATAGGCAAACTGCAGGTATTGTGTGCGGTAGCTTTGCACTGCGTTGGTTTCAACCTGGTTAAAGAAGATATCAGGATTCTGGAAATTACTGAAGAAGTAACCATCCTGCGGAGTTTTGGAATAGCCTGCAGGTGTTTCCATGAAGTTCTTCCACATTTTATCAACATTCACCCTGAACTGGGTCGGAACTTCGGGTTTGAACGGTACAACTCTTTTTGCCATACCTTCCTGAACTGCGTATTCTTCAAGCCCTATGTAATTATCTTCTGTTACTGTAGCTGAAAAATAAATGGGTCTCTGCCAGTTGTTTGTTTTAATAATATCAAACATCAGCTGATCCTGTACCTTTACAGCTTTAACATTCCCTGATGCGAATGTATAAGGCATCCTCCATGAAAGCTTATCGGGGGTCTGGTTCTTTGCTTTCAAAGAATCAGGATATGCCGAAGGAGGAACAGATACATTTACAACTTTGAAGTCACCCCATTGAATTGGAGAAATTCTTCTAAGCTCATCATCGCTCATGCTTATAGGCACTTTAAGACTGCCGTACGGCATTGAGTTCTTCATTTCAAGGGCGTACCAATCTGTGTTTAGCAGGCTCAGGTTCACAACCCTCACGTCAGTTCTGAAACCTTCTACTGCCTGCAGGTACCAAAGAGGGAACGTATCGTTATCACCGTTGGTGAAAAGTATCGCGTCTTTATCAATACCCTGAAGCAGGTTATACGCGTATTCAAACGGAACGGTGTTTTCATTCCTGTTATTATAATGGAAATTTGTTTTCAGCATCATTCCGGGAACAAGTATTAGTGTTAATACCAGTACTGCACCTGATAGCGCCTTGTTTAACTGGATACTTGGAATGCTTTCTTTTATCAGCTCAAGTATTCCCATAATACCAATACCTATCCACAATGAATAAACAAAGAATGCGCCTGTGTAGAAGTAATCTCTTTCTCTTGGCTGCGGGTCCTGCTGCCTTTGGAAAAGCGCGGTGAATACACCCATAAGCAGGAACATCCA
>CAZQYL010000152.1:0-6293 GCA_964597425.1 uncultured Ignavibacteriales bacterium
GTTCCATGACAGGTTTATCATTATTGATGAACACATTTTCTACACCATGGGTGCTTCAGTAAAAGATGCAGGCAAGAAAACATTTATGTTTGCAAAAATAAGTGAGAATTTCATTATCCAAACTGTAAAACAAAAATTTGCCGAAGAATGGGACAGGAATTTATTAATTAATAATTAAAAGTAAAATGTATATAATGTCAACTATTTGGGATAATCACTGGGACCAGCTACGTGATAATCGTACTAAGTACACTAAAAATTATACTCATGTTTCAACTGAGAATATGATAGACAACACTGATACAATATTTATCAGAACTTATCTTGATACACAAAGGAAAAGAGCCTGGTTTGGCAAAGTATCAAATTTTGAATCAAACACAAGAGAAACTTATTTTACGGTAAATTTGATAAAAGAAATAGAATTACCACAAGCTGTGGCTAATTATTCTTCAGGTTGGTATATGTTTAATGGTAGTTTAGATTTAATAGAAAAAAATAGGAGTGAACCACCTCCATTAACAAACCAACAAAATGAACAAACTAATTTGCTTGAACCTCCTTTTTTCAAAATATTGAAATCTACTACTGATTATAAAGTATTTGAAAATTATACTGCTTCTATACTTCGTTCTATTGGTTTAAATGAAGTGTATACAAATCCACCACAGCGTCAGGCGGGCTTACCGGATGGTTTTTTTAAAATACGTAACATTGAAGTAATTTATGATGCAAAATTGAACCAAAATTACTTGAATGATTGTGATCAGCAGATTAATAATTACTGTAATCAACTTAGCGAAGGTAGTGTTGTTTTTGGGGATATCATAATTAAATTGAATCCCGATAACGATAAATTTGTATGGATAATTACAAGAGGCGAGACTGGATATATTAAAACTATGAACAATGTAATTGTTAAGGAAGTGAATATATTGTCACTCGTCAAACTATATAATTTAAGACTAAATCAAGGTATGCATCAAAATGAATTAGAGAATTATTTAAGGAATATTGAAAGAATTTAACTTTATCTTATGGAATTTATTTTTCACATTGTTTTTTACTGGCTTCAGGGTTTAGCCTGGATAACAGCCTTAAGTTACCGTGAAATAAATATTATCGTGTTTTATATTATTATTCCTGTTTCTTGGGTGTTTTTATATGAGTTGCCTAAAAGAAAATTTAAATATACTGTTACTTTATTGCTGGTTTTATTAATCTGTGCCATTGTTATTTCTTTTACTTCCGGTTACAAATCTTTTTCAGAATGGTTTTTTGTAAAATCACAGGATTTCCTGAACGCCTTCCCCTTTTTCCCCGATCCTAATTTAAATTATGTAGTTTCTTCTGTAGTGATCTGCGTGATTATTCCTTTACTCATTTATATCCCATTAGTTAAAAGAAACTGGAGCTTTATTAAAACAAACTGGATATACATTCTGCTTTCCTTTATTGTAATTAATCTCGCGATTTTATATGGCGCTTTAAAATACACAAAATCTTTATAGATCTGCATTAAAATTCCTTTCTTCATTAAAGTGTACTCTCAAACAAGTACATGTAATTTGCTTAATTAGTGAATTTAAACCCCGTTGTTGGTGTTCTGTCCAACAACAAACAATATCTCGCCCCTTCGGGGCTTTAATTTTATGGATTCGCTCTCCCCGCCCTAAAGGGCGGGGCTACACAAAAACGGTGTAATTTGGCATATAACTCTTTGTGTTTCTTTGAGTCTTTGTGGCTTAGTGGCTTGCTTTAGGTTTTTTCCACCCCTTGCATATGCAAACAGCATATATTATATTTGCGTAAATGCCCCAAGCATACTGCGGCATACACTTTTATAAAATAACCCTAAAACACCATGCCAAAACCTTTCAATAAAAAGCTCCACAAAGATGTTCTTCTGCTTAAATCAATATCACATGCCAAAGGTACCCCTGAATACAAAAAGGTATTCAACGGTATTATGCAGTTCCACGGAATTTCTAAAGCTACGCTTTATAACGAGCTGGCGAAAGAAGTGCCGGGTTCGTACAAAGATTATGAATCCAAAGGCAGAACAGTTGAAATAAGCCGAATGGAAGTTGATGCTGTTAATGAGCTCCTTAAAGCCGGTAAAACAATCGATTTCATTAAAAACCATATGACAGTTGAGCTTGGTTTCAGCTATTCAACTATCAGGCTTAACAAAGTTAAATATATACTTAACTCTAACGGCAAGCCTTTAAACCCGTTAATACTGAATGAGGACGAAACCGAAGCTAACCGGGCCGAATCTGCAAACAAGACACAAAATCCATGCCCTGCGGAGCCTGTTAAGTTCAAGGGTAACATTCGTAAATTTTTTTACAGGCTATCTCACATTGCCAAAATAAGCAAGGATAGGTCTATCAAGATTGATATGGAAGGAAATGTTTTCCCTGTACACAAAGGATTGGTAAAAAGCTTTTTTGATACCATGGCGGCATCAGGAGAAACAGGCGGTAAAAGTAAAGATGAGATCTTCAGGTTCAACATGGAAACCATCCTTCTGAATGAATCAGATATGTACAGAAGAGGGGTATATATAGCACCAGGCTGGATAAAGCAGCTTGAATTTGTGCGCAAAAGCCTCGCCGAAACTTCGCCTGAAAACGAAAAAAATATTTCCAAAGGCGGTTATAACCTTGATGATATACACATGGCTATCAGCCATTTTTCACCCAACACAACCCGCGAAGATGTTGTGCGGTTTATTAAAAGCAGAAGCATAAAATGAGTGTTGTAAGACCTCCCCTAAATCCCCTCCTTTGTAAGGAGGGGACTTAAAGCATCTCCCCCTTACAAAGGGGGAGAAAGTCAATTGCACTTACAGTGCGATTGACTAGAGAGGGTCAAACATTAGATTTTCTAATCGTTCAACGACTGGAAAGAGCCTTTCTAAAATCATGAGAAAGCTGGAATTCTTTGCAAAACAGCACAGAATCCCCATTCTAATCGGTCAACAATTAAAAAAAATAAATGAATTTTTAGAAATTCTAATCATTCAGAGTGAAACCATAAAATGAATAATTCAGGGCTAAAGCCCGTTTCTTGGGGTTCCGGGTACCCCGCCCTGAAGGGCGGGGCTAATAAGGCAAACTCATTTGTTCAACATTCTTTAATTGTTATTCTGATTGCTTTTCTTTGAGCATTTGAGTCATTATGGCAGTCTTATGTTTTGAATATTTGTTTTTTCTTTTTTTAATAATTTCTAAATTTTCCGTTGATTTTCATCATTTGAAACAATATTTTATAGATATGCAGATTGTAAAATTTACCAGGATCCTGTTCGCTTTAATAATACTCGTTTGCGGCGTAACTAATGCGCAATATGTAGGTTTTGGGCGGAATAAAGTGCAGTATAACGATTTTGACTGGCATACCCTTTCCACCGAGCACTTCAAGATATATTACTACCCCGAAATGAAGGAACTCGCTGAAATAGGCGCAGCCTACGCGGAAGAATCATACCGCATTCATCAGCAGAATTTTGATTATTCATTAATTGATACCGTTCCCATAATTTTCTATTCTTCCCCTACTCACTTCAGAGAAACCAATACTACTCCGGGTCTCATACCTGATGGTGTTGGCGGATTCTTTGAGTTTATAAAGGGCAGAGTTGTAATTCCGTTTGATGGTTCACTTGGAAACTTTAAACACGTTATCCGCCATGAGCTTTGCCATGTTTTTATGACAGCCAAGGTTGCTAATACACTCAGGCTGCACAGGCAGCCGGCCGAAAGACAGATGCCGCTTTGGTTCACCGAGGGACTTGCCGAGTACTGGTCAAACGATTGGGATGCAACCGCCGAAATGGTAATAAAAGACGCTGTACTTAACGATTATATGGTAGGGCTTGATGATTGGGAACGTTTCTACGGAACATTTTTTATGTACAAGTTCGGGCAGAATGTGCTTACTTACATTGGCAATAAATACGGACACGAAAAAATTCTCCTGCTGATAGATAATATCTGGATGAGCGATGATTTTTCTGTGGTTATGGAAAAAACCATAGGAAAAGGTTACGAAGAATTTGACAGGGAATATCTTTATGCACTGAAGAAACAATATTACCCCGAGCTATCCACCGAAGACGCTGCATCGGTAAAAACCACCGCCGTTTATTCCGGGGGATTCGGACATAAACCGGCCTATTATAAGAACGGTGAGACTGAAGAAGTATATTTCATCGGCAATGAATCAGGGTACACCAGCATATTTAAAGTAAATTTAAAGAACCGCAGTAAGCTGATAACTGTAATTGAAGGCGAGCGCACTGAGGATTTTGAAGAATTCCATTTTTTCAGAACGGGGCTTGATATTTCTTCTAAAGGCATAATGGCATTCGCCACAAAATCAGGCGAAGCCGATGCCCTGCATCTTTACGATGTAAAGCTAAACAGGCTCATTACAAGCTTTCATTTTGATGATATGGTTCAGATTGGCTCACCTGCCTTTACTGCTGATGGCAGCAGTTTGGTTTTCCCTGCGCTGGATAAAAGCGGCAAAAGTGATCTGTATACTTTTGGCATTGAAGATAAAAAATTAACACGCCTCACCAATGATTATTACGATGACCGTGACCCCGATATATCCGCAGACGGCAAATACATAGTTTTTTCATCTGACCGTACTGCTGAAGGCGTGAATAATATGTATAATCTTTTCATTTATGATGTTGAAAAGAAAACCATTAACTATCTCACTTCAGGTAAACAGGTCGATTTTTCGCCGCAGTTTTCGCCTGACGGCAATAAAGTTGTTTATACTTCAACATCGGGCGGACTGCAGAATATCTGGCTTACCAAGCTGAACCGCACAACTGCTGCCGATGGCAGCGTGCTTATCACAGCCGATAGCAGTAAAACTGAGAAGTTAACAAATTATACTACTGCATCGTTTGACCCCAAGTGGGCAGGTGAAGATAAGCTAGTATTCGCTTCATATGAAAAGGGCGGCATATCCGTCAGGATCCTGAACGATGTACCTAAGTTAATTGATACCCCTGTTTCCACAAGGATACTTACATTCGGTGACGCCAAAGACCTTTGGACCTTTAACAAAATAAAAGGACTTGGCAAGAAGAACGATCTGAAATACAAAAAAGAATATTCGCTTGATATAGCGACAACAAATATTTCAGCTGACCCTGTATTTGGCGCAACCGCCGGCGGCATACTTGCAATGAGCGACCTGCTTGGCAATGACCAGTATTACTTCCTTGTGTACAATAATTCAGAAACAGGCGAAGAATTTTTTAAGAGTTTTAATGTAGCCATATCAAAAGTATCCCGCGGGCAAAGGCTTAATTACGCATACGGAATTTTTCATTTATCAGGCAGAAGGTATGATTACGGTGACGCGTTTTCATATTACGAAAGAACATTTGGCGGTTACTTTGCTTTAAGTTACCCGCTTTCATATTTCAGGCGTATTGATGCGAGCATATCGCTGGCAAACAGCAGGCGAAGTGTAACCGAAGAAAAAGTTAACCGCCGCGCACTGCTGCTGACAAATTCCATAGCTTATACAAAAGATAATGCTATTTGGGGACCCACCGGGCCGCTTGATGGCAGCAGGCTGAATGTTACTTTGGGATACACAACCGATATTCAGTTTGGCAATGTTAATTATTATACATTCATTTTTGATTACAGAAGATATACCCGTCTCAGCAATACTGTTGCGATAGGTTCGCGGTTTGCGTACTTAATGAATGAAGGCGATGAAGCTCGCCGCTGGGCAATTGGCGGAAGCTGGGATCTGCGCGGCTGGCCGCGCTTCGGATTGCGAGGTAAAAAAGCTTTGATAGTCAGCAATGAACTTCGCTTCCCGCTGGTTGATCTTGTTGATATACGTTTCCCCTTCGGGATAAATTTCTTCTTTCCATACATTCGCGGCGCAGCATTTTTTGATGTTGGCAACGCATGGGATAAAGAATACGGTGAAACCAAAGGAAGTGTTGGAATAGGAATGCGCATAAATTTGTTTTATATAATTGCGCTCCGCTACGATATAGGAAAAAGAATTGAAAATAATTTTAAACATTTCCAAAGCGGGATATTTCAGCAGTTCTTTTTTGGGTGGGATTTTTAGCTTTGTTTTCACCGCAGAAAATTAATTTTTTGTGGAAAAATGAGTTCCTTGAAATAAATCAGTAAAAATGCTATTATTGCATTCATAACAAGCGGGAATAGCTCAGTTGGTAGAGCGCAACCTTGCCAAGGTTGAGGTCGCGAGTTCGAGCCTCGTTTCCCGCTCAC
>CAZQYL010000153.1:0-3474 GCA_964597425.1 uncultured Ignavibacteriales bacterium
ATTTTTTTCAGGGATAAATAAAGTATTGGGGTCTATGTTTGATACAGAAGGTTTATCAAGGTATTTTTCCATTTCAATACCCAGCCTGTTTTTTTCAGTTTCGTTATGACTATCAACAGCAGCATTATAATCATTAAGCAATTGCTGCGGTACATTTGAAGGTTTAGTATATGATGAATTCAGGTTTTCATTGCCTGATACCTTCCTTGTGCTGCTTTGATTCAGTTTTGATTCAGGTGTATAATCAGTTTGCGCCTTTATGGCTGATTGTATAAAAATAATTGCCAGGCACATAAAAATTACTTTTGGATAATTCATTTTAAAGCTCCTTTTATATTGTTTTTGTAAAACGATAATTTTTATGATGCAGCCGGTAAAGCGTGCTCCTTAATCCGGAATCAGGGGCACTCTTTTGGCCCGGCTATGCCCGGTGAGAGGACAAAAATGTACTTTATCAATTATTCTCACCGGGAATATTTTACTCATTGCAATAATACCGTATAGTTTAAAATGAGACAAAAAGATTTTTTTTATATGGTAACCTGAATTAACTGAAATACATAATGAATATTTCACTGAAAATTTGTAAATTACATAACTAATATGGTTACCAGTAAAATAATACTGCTGCTTAGAAGGCTGAATAAAAAAGAACTTTCGGGATTCAGGGATTTCCTGAGCTCGCCGTATTTCAACAAAAAGAACAAACTCGTTCAGTTGTACGATAAGCTGATTAAACATGCCCCTGAATTCGACGAAAAGAAGATAAAGAAGGCGCAGATATATGAGAGTCTTTATCCGGGGAGTGCGTATAATATACAGGTATATAAGAACCTGAGCTCTGAGTTATATCTTTTAGCCCGGGAGTTCCTTGCGATGGAAAAATACAGAACAAACGAACTTTCTTCTGGTGTTGATATTATCGAAAAACTGGAATCTATAAGAGCTGATGAGCTGTTCAATATTGAACTGAAGAACCTTAGGGGTATGCTTAACAAAATGAAATACAGCGATACTAACTTCCTGCTCAAATTCAGGCTCGCGTTAATAGAACGGAATTTTCTATATCACAGAAGCAGGCGGGCAAAACTGAATTCATCAAGCAATGAAGAAAGCAGCGAACTTTTGAAATATTACTTCATACATGCGTTCAGGCAGAGATTTGATTTTGAAAGCCTTGGAATGAATTTTAATCTGCGTGAAAGCGAAAATCCCGCAATGGCGCACATAAAGAAACAGCTAGATACGGGGCTTGTACAGCAGGCTATTGAACGCATGCAGGAAACGAAAAGCAAAGATCACGAGATAGTTGCCATATTCTATTATATTCTTATGTCTTTCAGGGTACCGGGAAATGATATCTATTTCAGGAAGGCAAAGGAGCTTGTATTCAAGAACATCAATAAATTCGATAAGGCATTCCAGTTCGAGGTTACAGACGCGCTTTATGGACTGTTTTCATTCAGAATGATGCACAATTCATCACCTGAAAACTACCGGGATACTTTTGATATCATAAATTTCAGGTTAAAGAAAAAAATTTACAGGGAAAGTGAAAGAAGTTACTTCGATGCAATATCTTTCAGGGCCGTTTTTTTAACAGGAATAAGACTGAAGGAATTTGAATGGTTAAAAAAATTCCTTAAGAATTATATAAACGAAGTTACCCCGGAACACAGGGAGAATCTTTTTAACCTTCTTAGCAGCTACAATAAGTTCTTTGAGAAAAAATACGAAGAATCGCTGGATTACCTGAACAAAGTGAAATATGATATAAACCTTTACAAAATGGATGTAAGAAAGATACAACTGCTTAATTATTATGAACTCGATCTTACAGAACAGGCAATTTCCCTGATCGCTTCTTTCCGGGAATTCCTGAACAGCAACAGAGAACTGACTGAGGATGAACGCATCAAAAATTTAAAAATGCTGAACTTATATTCCAGACTTCTGAAACTGAAAGAAGATAAAAATGATTTTGACCTTATTGAGTTGAAGTCTGAAATTGAAAGCTCGGCAAATGTGCTTTATAAGGACTGGTTTGTAGAAAAGACTGAAGAAATTCACGATAAAAAATAAAAAAATGATGTATAATAAAATTATACATCATTTTTAGCAAATACCCGAAGCTCTTAAATTCTATTTCACCAGAACCATTCTTTTTGTATCAGTAAAACCATCAGTTTCCAGTTTACAGAAGTAAACCCCGCTGGAATAATTTGCCGCATTCCAATCGGATTTGTAGATGCCGGCTTTCAGCTCTTCATTTACAAGTATTTCAACTACCCTACCTGTAACATCAAATAGAGTAAGTCTCACAAATGACTTTTCAGGAACAGAAAATTCAATATTAGTAACCGGATTGAACGGGTTAGGATAGTTTTGAGAAAGTGAAAACTTATCAGGAATTTCCGTTGATATATTTATAAGACCGATCGTTGAAATATTGGTTTTATATAATCCGCCGTAATAAGTGCCGGCATAACCAAATCCTGCATTATCAAAATACACTGTGGTCATCATCCTGTTATAAATACCCGAGCTGACTTCGAACCAATTCACACCGTTATTTGTGGATCTTAACACTCCCGAGCCATAGAACCCGCCGGCAAATATATGTCCGGCTGAATTACTTTTGACATAAAAATAATCAGTATTGGGCAAACCTATTATGCTCCAGCTCACTCCATAATTTGTTGACCTGTATATTCCGTTTTGACCGCCGGAGACACTGTTAAAACATCCGTATACGTAACCGTTAGGAGCTGCTGTGAGAGAAATAACAGAAGCGTAAGGCGGCGCCTGCAGCCATGTGGAGCCGTTGTTAGTTGACCGGTAAACGCCGCCACCCGACGAACCTGCAAACAAATTCCCGTTTGGTGTAACACAGAGTGAATAAACCGAAGACATAAAATTAGGATCGGGCATATCCCATGTAGAGCCATTATCAGTAGAGCGATATACTCCTGATGCAGGATAAGAACCCGACGCGAAAAGATGACCACTCTGATTACTGACAATTGTATTAAATCTACTGAAGGGACCCCATAACATGACCCAGTTATTACCGCTGTTTGTTGAGCGGAAAAAACCCGAGTCGCTTTGAGCAAGCAGAACATTCCCCGGGGTTGTGAATATGAGTTCGCAGGATGACCCTTTAAAACCGCCTGAGAGTTTAAGCCAGGAATTTCCGTTATCTGTTGACCTTAACAAACCGTTATACGAAGTACCTGCGAACAGGTTACTTCCTGAAACAGAAACCGATGCAATACCGTTGCAGTTGAATCCGGCGGTAGAACTTACCCAGTTTGTACCGTTGTTTGATGACCTGAAAATCCCTTCTCCGGTTACCGCCGCCAAAATTATCCCGGAAGAAGTTACGCTCACTTCAGTTATTCTCTTATTGTCAAATCCAATTTTAGCCCAATTATTGCCGTTGTTAGTTGACCGGAATACACCCGAATCTGATGC
>CAZQYL010000153.1:3574-6291 GCA_964597425.1 uncultured Ignavibacteriales bacterium
GCAACAGCAATTGCAACTGTACCATCATCAAAAACGGGACCTGGAAATCCGTTTACTTTTTGACTCCACGATAAACCGTTATCTGTTGAACGGAAAACACCGCCTCCAAACGAGCCCATAAACAAGGTACCTGATGCATTACTTTTGATCTCAGATACTAAGCCGCCCTGGGGACCGTTTAACTGCTGCCATGTAAATTGGGAATAAATATTAACTGACTGGATGGATAGGATAAAGCAAATAAGCAGGGATAATTTTTTCATAATTTTAAGATATTACAAATTTATGTACATACAAATATTGCAGATCAAAACACAATAAAAAAGGACGCTTTTTAAGCGTCCTTTTCAATTTCTGGTTTATTTTACAAGTATCATTTGTTTGGTTTCAGCGAAGCCCTCTGTTTCGAGCCGGTAGAAATACACACCGCTTGAATAATTCGAGGCGTTCCATGTAACTTCATAAGTACCAGCGTTGAAGTTTGAATTTACCAGTTCTTCAACCTGTTTGCCAACAACATCATACACCGAGATCTTTACATTACCGCTATTTGGCAAGCCAAATTTAATCCTGGTTTCCGGATTAAACGGATTCGGGAAATTCTGATTAAGCTCAAATGTTTTGGGAATAACAGAGTACGGATCCGTTCCAAGTACTGCCCCAAGATCAAAGGTCCAGCATCCTCTGCCGTGTGTTGCAACAAGTATCAGGCCTGCAACCTGTTTATATTTCATATCATAAATTTCATTAACCGGCATTCCGCTGCTGAAAGAAACCCAGCTTGCGCCTTCATCCACTGACTGGAATACACCAATATCAGTTCCAACAATTATCATTCTTGGTGTCGCAGTCCTGAGTACAATTGAATTTGCGGCAATATTCGGCATATTGCTTGTTATGTTCACCCAGTTTGTGCCGCCGTTGGTTGTTTTAAGTACATGCGTTCCGCCCGTACCGCCTAATGTAGCGTAGCAGATATTATCGTTGGCCTGGTCAACGGTAAAATCACTCACATAAGCAAAGCCTGTTTGCGTAGCCCAGTTCGTGCCGTTATCAGTTGTAGTTAATATTCTTCCGTTAGAAGTACCAATATAAATTTTACCGGTATTTGTCCAGCTTATACCAATTGCCGAAACGCTTCCGCCAACAATTGTTGTGGTAGCAATTTGTGTCCACCCGCTTGAAGTAGTTGCAGTCTGCGCATTGCCGGTTTTCCAGATATCAGCCCTGCCGAATACTATTGTATTGTGGTCACCCGGAGCCATTTCGTATGGATTGTAAAACAAGCCGCCGGTTGAGCCGCTTGGTGTAATATTTGTAAAACTTACTCCCGTATTGTTTGAGCGCTGAATAGAACCGTTAACATACTGCCCGTATACAAAATTTGTGTTTACAGGATCAACAACTGTGTAACCGCCATCGCCTGTAGTTCTCTGGTTCCAGTCAACCCCTGCATTGGTAGAAGTCATTTTGTTGTTATCCTGTGTGCCGCCCTGTAACATTGCAGTATTTGTAATATCATAATCAGCGCTTTGATACTGCAGGGTAGATAGATCATAGTTCAGATCGATCCAGTTTGTGCCGTTATTGGTTGATTTGTAAACGCCGCCATCAGACATACAATATAAACTTGTGCCATTGTATGCAAGACGGTGAATGTCGGCGTGAGTCATGTTCTGTGAACTTGAAGTTGACCAGGAGCTTCTCTGCACAAGTCCTGTGCCGCCTGTTGTAGAAACATACAGATCAAGTCCGCCTACAACCACAATATTCGGGTCAGTGGGGTGAACGATAACAGCGTTATCATACCATCCCTGTGAACCGAGGTAGTTTGGTGAAGTAGCCTGTGAAGTCCATGTTGTTCCGCCGTCAGTTGTTCTGTAGAGTCCCAGCAATGAACCGCCGGAAGCTGCTGCAATACTTGCATATATAATCTGTGAATTACTTGGCGCCATTGCAAGCTGAATTCTGCCCATGCTGCCCGGCAGACCGCCTGCAAGTGTAACCCATGTGGTGCCGCCATCAGTTGATTTTTTTACCGCTCCCGCACTTGTGCCGCCGGTTGTAATGTAAATGGTTTGCGGAGCCAGCGGATCAATGATCAGACAATTGGCACTAGTGCCGCTATTCATATTAACCCAGTTTAAGCCGGCATTGGTTGATTTAAAAACTCCAAGGCTTCCGGCAAAGTAAACATTATTGTTGTTTACCGGGTCAACAGCCATATAAGAACATCTTGTTCCAACAAGACTGCCCGGTGCAACCTGCAGCCAGGTTAAGCCGCCATTTGCTGATTTGAAAATACCGTCACCGTACTGGCTATCGCCTGAATAGTTAAGCTCACCTGTACCAAGATAAATTACATTTGGATTAACAGGATCAACCACTACATCACCGCAGGCAAGCGTTGAAAGATTTTCTGTCAATGCTATCCAGTTAACGCCGCCGTTAAGTGTTTTCCATACACCGCCCTGTGCCGCAGCTATGTAAAAAATATTCGGCTGTCCGACAATAAAGGCAATTGAATTTGTCCTGCCTGAAATATAGTTATTTCCTGTTCTTGAATAGAACAAACCTTTCGGGTTAGCCGTCTGCCAGTTTATCATCCTGGTCTGGCTGCCTTCTAGATCTTTATCCTTAACCATCATACTCTTTTGAATGAGCGCGTTTTCATATGCGTTTGGTGTGTAGAGCATATGCGGTCCGCCTGCGCGGCG
>CAZQYL010000154.1:0-6287 GCA_964597425.1 uncultured Ignavibacteriales bacterium
AGGTGATAGTCCAGCCAATCAAGTAAAACCTGGTCTTTGTATGTTTCTTCAGCCTGCACAAGGTCACTTCCGTGGCCATCCATTGCTCCAAAATACATTTTGATATTATTGTAAGGCAGAATATATGCACTCTGTATCATTCCGAATGTATTAAAGAATTTATCCTGCCATGCGTTCTGCACAAGTATCGGAATCTGGCAGTTACCAACCTGCCCTAAAAAATCACGGTCAATTGGCAGGTAATAGTTAAGACTATCCCATTTTTCTTTGGTGTTGGCATATATCCATGGCTTAAATCTGCTTACCAGCGGATTGTACCTCACTATGTTACTTGGGTAGCCGCTTGTCCACAGGAAGGTCATTTTAATGCCGCCGTTCTCTATCCAGTTGGAACCCTGTGTTGGTGAAGCGAGATCTGTGATTATTGTTTTCACATTTAATCCGGTGCAAACAGCCATAAAGGGGATTATCCCTCCCTGCGAGCCGCCGTGAATGAATACTTTGTTATCATTGGTATTGGCATCATTTTTAATGTAGGTTACCACTTGCTTCAGATCATTGGCTTCAATTGTACTTATGAAGTTTGATACTCCTTCCGAAACACCCTGCCCGCGCATGCTGTACACAAATGAATAATATCCCAGGTCAGCAAGCTCTTCTGCATTGGGCAGCTCAATGTATTTGGATAATCCATAACCATGTGTAATAATGGCAACAGGCCAGCCGCCAACAGGTGGTGTACCATTGGGGATAAGTTTTGTGCAATCAAGCTTTATACCATCTGTGAGTGTGAGCATAAAATCTACCCGGTTATATGAACCGCTTACAGGTGAAGCTTCAGATTGTAATGTAATAACAAATAATGCTGCTAACAGTAATAAATATCTCATTAAATTGGGGGATAATTGACGTAATTACGTTATAAATTTAGCATTTAAAAATGAATTGTGCAATAGGAGATATTCAGGTTTTAGAAAGTGTATAATATTTCGCGATTTCTTTATATATATCACAGTTTTAATTATATTTGTAGCTATGGAACAACTCGTAATATCTACATGGAAACACGGCGTAGCTGCTAATGAAAAAGCAGTTGAAGTATTAAATAATGGCGGCACTTCACTTGATGCCGTTGAGCAGGGTGTTAGGGTGGCTGAAGATGACCCCAATGTGCTTAGCGTTGGCTACGGCGGTTTACCTGATGCCGAAGGCAGGGTAACACTTGATGCCGCGATAATGGACTGGAAGGCACGAATAGGCGCTGTAATTTGCGTTGAGCACATTAAGAACCCCGTTTCAGTTGCAAGGCTGATACTGGAAAATACTGAGCATGTTTGCCTTGCAGGCGAGGGTGCTTATAATTTTGCCATTACAAATGGCTTTCAGCCTGATATTCTGCATACTGAAGGCTCAATAAAAAAGTACATCGAATGGAAAAAAGGGCTCTACGGAAGGTCACAGGAATTCCACACAGATGAATATAAAGTAAAGAAATCCGGGGGACTCGGTATTAACGATGACGGCAACCACGATACGATAGGTATGGTTGCGATAGATAAACATGGCCAGATATCAGCTTCATGTACCACAAGCGGAACTGCGTGGAAACTCCACGGCAGAGTGGGTGATTCACCCATAATAGGCGCGGGACTTTACGTTGATGGAGAAATAGGCGGCGCAGCTTCAACAGGCAGAGGTGAAGAGTGTGTGAGAGCTTGCGGAAGTTTTCTTGTAGTAGAAATGATGGGGCAGGGAATGTCGCCGCAGGATGCTTGTGAATATGCCGTAAAGCGGGTTATAAAACTTAACCTGCTTTCACACGTAAACCGTGACCACGATTACCAGGTTGGCTTTATTGCCGTTAATGTTAAAGGCGAGTACGGCGCGGCAAGTGTGAGAGAAGGATTTGAATATGCATTACATACCGCCGGCAAAAATACACTTACAAAAAGTAAATATATTATTGATGAAAAATACGAGATAGAAGACCTTTGAAAATACTGAAAGACGCATACGTTTTAACTTTCAACAAGAATAATGATTTCGGCAGGTATTCTTTGCTCATTAACGATAGCAAGGTTACTGATATGGCTGATGCAACACCTAAGGGTGCCGGAAAAGTAGCCAAGTGGATAGAAATGCATGCTGATACCGCGGAAATTATAGACTGCTCAAATAAAATTATCATTCCGCCGCTGGTTAACTCATGTCTTCGTTCAGAAGGCAGCCTGCTGCATTACCTGCTTAAGCGAAGGCATTATGAAAAAGCTGAAGATGATCTTTGCACTGATCTAATTTTCAATTATCTATACCAGGAGCTTCCCGGCGAGGATATCCAGAAAGATCTGAACAATTTATACGCATACTCATTCAGCCGGTCAATGAAATCAGGGGCTGCGTACCTGAACGAATTTTCTCTGAGAAAAGATATGAACCATTTGGGTCCTGTAACAAATGCAGTTAACAAGACGGGTCAAAGTGTTTCTGTTTGTTATCCAATAAAGCAGGATGTAAATACTATACGCGATTACAAATATCTTAATCCTTCAGTATATATAACCCAGGAAAACCTTTTGACTGTGTATGATATTTCGGGCATAACAGAGCTGAAAAATCACAATTTAAGAAATCTTTACCTTGAAGTGGCTGTAAATAAAGACGTCACTGACCAATTCAGACAGAATTTTCATAAATCAGTGATCTCTTTATTTGATGAATACGGCCTCATTGATTCTCATACTTCGCTTATAAATCCGCTGTACCTGGATTACAGCGATATGAAGATTATAAAGGAAAGAAAAGCGAATATCATTATCTGTCCCAGGGACCTGAACTATTTTACTTCAAGATACTTTCCAATAGATGATTATATAGGCCACGGGATTAATTTTTCAATTGCAACCGGGTGGCTGGGTGAAGATATCCTTAAGGATATGCGCCTTTTCAGGAATAAATACAGGGAGCTTAATCTTTCAAGCACCGCTCTGCTTGATTCAATTACACGTACACCGCACTCACTTTATTTTGATACAAACTCCGATGGTGATAACAGCTACAGGATAGATGTGAATAAGCCGGCAAATTTTGCTTTTGTGGATATCTCTGATGCCAGGTTCCAGTTCTTTCCTGAAGAGTTTACATATGAAAGCGTTTGCGATTTTATTGTTGATAATTTGACATCGTATAATTTTTCTGATGTTATGTTAAATGGTGAATTTAAGATAAGGAACAGCAAAATACTGTATGATGATGAAAGTGCGATCATCAATAACATAAACCTGACACGGGAGAGGCTTTACAAGACCGGGAAATACGAAGAGTTAAAGAAGAAACAGCGGTCACGTGAAATATCCGAAAAGCTGGATATGACAGGGCGCACTGATGACGAAATAAAAATGTTTTCAGAAAAGGATGTGGCTGAAGAAGAAACAGAAAACAAGGAGGAATTCAGGATCAAAACAAAGATCCCTGCTTTCAGACCGAAGAAAACACCGGGACAAAGAAGCCTTTTTGAGGAGTTTGAGCATGTGAGCATAATCCAGTCAGAGGAATTTCAGGATACCCCTATGCTGAACCTGCTGGCTACTGATCCCGATTCCAGCAAATCTGTTGAAGATGATATTGTTCAGGCTAAGATAGTAGATGAAACTATAATTAAAAGACTTAGTACTGAAAAGAAATCCGAAAAGGCTGCAAAACCCCTGAATACCGAAAGTAAGATAGAACTGCCAAAGAATGTGAAGCTGAAGTTTGGTGATGATTGATGAACTATGGTAACTGTGAGTTAACATATTTATTAATGAACCCTGCATAAAATTATGTATAAAAAACTTGTATGGATACTTGCTGTAATTCTGATAGTGCTTGCCGCTGACAGGATAATTTTTACTTCAAGTGATATCAAAATTAATATGAAGCCTGAAGTATTGAGAGCCAGTGTAAATTCAGAGATGGTAATTGAAGTTTACAGGGTCAATATCCTGGGATTCAGGGTACCTTTCAGTAAATTAGAGGCGCAGTTTTTAATTGAAGATGGTAAAAATCTCATAGAACTAAGCGGTGAGGAAACGGGGAACAGCGTAAAGGTGAGATCAAAAGGTGTAGAAGGCGAAGCTTCTATCGGGATATACTCTGTCAAATCCGGAATGCAGATCAGGAAAATCACTATCAGTATACTTCCGCGTGATATGGCGCTAAGATACTAAATAGTACCTGTTCAGATAAGCTGCTCCCTTGGTTTGCTCTTGGCAAAATAAAATCTGTAGAAGATAACTTCCAGCATTGTAAGTAAGCCCAGTGAAAATGCGGCTTTGGTAAGTACCCTGGTAAGGCCTTCATCAGGAATGAAGAAACCAATAACAAACGCAGAAAAAGTCCACCCTACGGTAAAGATAATAATCACAAATATTGTGCTTAAATAGGCGCTGACTTTATTCTGTTCCACATAATTTCTGGCGAATATGTATACAAAAAATACAGCGTGCGCATAAAAAAGGATCACTTCAATCATTTAGAAAGCCGCCTTGCTAAAGAACATTTCTTTTATTGTTTTTATTATGATCTTAAGATCGAATATAATTGACCAGTGCTCGATGTAATAAATATCATACTCGATCCTTTTTTCAATTGATGAATCGCTTCCGCGCAGACCGTTAACCTGTGCCCAGCCTGTAATTCCGCACTTCACGCGGTGTCTATCAAGGTACTTTGGAATTTTTCCCTTAAACAAATTAATAAAATATTCACGCTCCGGCCTTGGACCCACTATACTCATATCCCCTTTAAGTACATTCAGGAATTGAGGCAATTCATCCAGCGAGTATTTGCGGAGAATTTCACCGATTGATGTGTACCTTGAGTCGCCTTTTTTTACATACACCGCGCCCGTAGCTTTCTCTGCGTCAACAACCATTGAGCGGAATTTTATCATATCAAACTTTTTGCCGGTCATACTAAGGCGTTCCTGTTTATAAAAAACAGGTCCCTTTGATGTGAACTTAACGATAAGTGCTAATATTATAAACAGCGGCGAAGTTATCAGCATTACAGCAAATGCAAAAGAGAAATCAAAAGCGCGTTTAAGAATACGGTTCCATATATTCATCGGTATGCTCTTGATCTTGAGGAACGGTATACCGTCAATTTCCTGTACCCTCACAGAAGATGTGATCACTTCAAGAAAATCAGGGACCATCAGGAATTCGACATTTTCCCCTTCGGATGTCTTCATCATTTCGAACAGCTTCTCATGTTCTGTTGAAGGAATTGTTACAAGTACAGTCTCGATATTCAATTTCTGCACAAGATCTGTAACATCATTGTAGGTACCAAGTTTTAAATTATCAGGTAGTGCTCCGGTTGTAGGACCCGGGTTCTCTTCTACAAAACCAATAATGTTAAATCCTGCGTATTTATGCCCCGAAAACTGATGATAAATATCATAGGCAGTCTGATTGTTACCGGCTACTATAGTATCTTTTAAACCTCTACCTTTGTTATAACGGTTCTTTTCATATTTCAGAACAAAATATCGGCCCAATGTGATGAATACAATGGATATTATCCATACCAAAACAAAAACTACTCTTGAATAAGGGAACACCCTGTAGAAGAAAATCAGTCCGAATGAGAATATTATACCGAAAGTTACCAGCCTGCCTATAAGGAAAAACTCATCAAAAATGAATACGATCCTTTTTGGGCGGAACATTTTTCTGGATTGAAAGATAAGAAGCCATACCGGCAGAACAATAAGAGCTAGAATGATGTACCCTTTCAGAGGAGGTATCTCGCCCGCGTAAGGTACCAATTTCACAAATGGTGCAAAATAAAACCTGATCCAGTAAGAAATTATGAAAGCACTGATAATAGATACAGAATCTGAAAAAATATTTAATAAAGGTATTAAAAATTCTGTTCTTTGTGAATTTTTGTTAAATTTTTGGTCTATATAATTCATATTGCACTCAAATATATAAATTAGAAACCACAATTTATATGATTGAAATTTTCATCAATTTCCTTATTTTTTCTTCAATACATTAAGTATTTGTGTTTTAATGAGTTGCGTTTAAATAGTACAACTATTTTTTCAAAAGTGGTTTTTTTACTAATTATATGCATATTATTTGAAACTTTTTTTTTGTTAAATTGTATAAATATTATTCAGTTTTAATAATTAATAGAAAGGGTCAAAATGACTAGATTTAAATTGTTTTTAGGGGTTTTTGCATTATTGTTTGTAATGGGTTTAACCAGCGAACTTAAAGCCCAGAACGGGCCGGTTA
>CAZQYL010000155.1:0-6256 GCA_964597425.1 uncultured Ignavibacteriales bacterium
TACTTCATCAGCAGCACAGACATTCCTCACTGTTTATGATGTAATGGGTAGGGAAATTGCTTTGCTCGTCAACCAACATCTCACCCCCGGTACATATTCAGTCAATTGGGATGCTTCAAATTTTCCAAGCGGTATTTATTTTTACAGGCTAAGCTCCGGTGAATACACAGAAACTAATAAAATGATTCTGTTGAAATAATTCTTAATTCAAATTCTTAATAATTTAAATTATGAAAACAAAATTACTATTTCTCATAACATTGTTTTTTTTAATCAGCTCAAATTCTTCTCAGTGGATTGAGCAGACATCCGGGCATAATATCCGTTTGAACGGAGTATCATCACTTAATTCAGTAATTTCTCCGATTCATGGGTGGATATGCGGCAACAACGGAATTGTAATTACTACTTCAAACGGAGGGACCAACTGGATATCCGCATTTTCAAATATTCCGCCAACTGCAAATTTGACCTCAATTCTCGGAATGAACAATTCATATATGCGGGCAATAACAGCAGGGTCTCTTTCAGGAAATACAGCAGTTGTTTATTTTACTTCAAACGGCGGCGCCAGCTGGCAGAATACATTTATGCAAACAGGCGGTGAAATATACGGTTTTGCTGAGCTAAGCTCAATGTATGATATCCTGTTGATCGGTAAACCTGTGGGAAACAGATGGACTATTTTCCGTTCAACTAACGAAGGCCGCAACTGGGATTCGGCTGGTTGTTACCTTCCTCAATCCGGAAACGAAACGGGTTTCATGAATTCTGTTTTTGCCCTTGAAGGCAAAGCATGGTTTGGAACAAATAATTCACGGATCTATTATACACCCAGTGGAGTCAATTGGACAGTACAATCAACAGTGCCTGAGATAAATTCATCGGTAGTATGGTTCCAATTTTTGCTTACAGATCAGAGTATTGTAGGAATGGGATTAACTGCAGGTACAACATTATCTAAAACAACCAATCTTGGTATGAACTGGACCCCGGTTACAGCAGCTGGTTCAGGAAATATTACAGGAATTGCGGGCTCACCAAGCTCGTTTTCTAAATCATGGTATAGCAGAGGTGATAAGATCTATACCGGTATAGAAGGCAATAGCTGGTTACTTGAATATACAGCACCTTCAGGAGTCTATACACACATTGCCAACAATAAAACCGGTAGTCCCAATGTTTGGGCAGTGCGTGATAATGGTGGTATTTCAAAATACACCGGCCAGATAGGGATACATGTTATTTCAAATGAGGTGCCGGAAAAGTTCACTCTTTCCCAAAATTATCCAAACCCGTTCAACCCATCGACAACGATAAGTTTTTCAATTCCCGCTACTTCATCAGTAGCACAGACATTCCTCACTGTTTATGATGTAATGGGTAGGGAAGTTGCTTTGCTTGTCAACCAGCCTCTCACCCCCGGCATATATTCAGTCGATTGGGATGCAGCAAGTTTTCCAAGCGGTGTGTATTTCTACAGGCTCACAACCGGTGAGTTTTCACAAACAAATAAAATGATATTGTTGAAATAGATATCCTATATGGCAAATTATCTTTTACTTTTTATTGAATCAAAAAGAACTCTTTTTGTAATTGCCTTGTTACAAATCATAATGTTGATTACTATTGCAAAACATTGAATAAATTCAAAAAATACTCGGCTTCATTTCTGCTCATTTTCGCGTTATTCGCTATAAATGGTGCAGAATTTTTGCATCATCATGATCATATTAACGAAGAAAATGATGGATCAAAATGCGAAGCCTGTATTTTTAATCATTCACTCAACACCACCTTAATTGAACAGGTTTATGTTTTCACGCCGCAGGTTTTAACCTTTCACTCTATTATCAATTTAGCAAAACCAATTGTTAGCGCAGATTGGCATCTGCCATCTTCAGGCAGAGCGCCGCCCGCAGTTTCTCATATCTGATTCATTTCAACTGAATTATTCCGTTAAATTTTGTTTCCCGTTACTATCGGGAAGCTTTTAATTATTTATACATATGAGAAAAACTATCAATAAATATATATTGATGTTGGCATATCTCGTTTGTGTTCTGCTGTATGCAGAATGTAATTGGATATTTGCGCAAACATCGATGTTAAATGCTTCAGGCATTTCAGGAATTGTAACAGATAATAATGAAAAGCCGCTTGAATATGTTATTGTAACTCTCAGTGATGTTGGTTTGATTTCAACAACTGACCGTTTTGGGAAATTTAAATTCTCCGGAGTCACAGCAGGTCAATATTTGTTAACATTCAAACGCAGCGGATACGCTTCGTATACCCTGTATATAGACCACACATCAAAGGATACGCTTTTTACTATCAGCCTTGAAGAAAGCCTGATTGAAACTCCGGTTATAGATGTTACCGGTTCTTTCAATGCATCAGAAATCTCAAAAAGCACTTTTTCTGTAACCGAGCTGAGCAGCAGGAGTATTAATAAGACACGCAGCCAGAACCTGGCTGAAACAATTCAAAACATCCCCGGCATAAGCAATATATCAACGGGTTCAGGTATTGGTAAACCTGTAATTCGCGGGTTGACTTCACAAAGTGTGCTTGTTATTCATGACGGCGTTAAACAGGAATCACAATCATGGGGTGATGAACACGGACCCGAGCTGAGCCTTTTTGATCTGGATAGAATTGAAATCCTCCGTGGACCCGCAAGCCTTGTTTATGGGGCTGATGGAATTGGCGGTGTTATAAATGTGATTAGTAAACCGCTGGAATTTTCGCCTTTTAATAAGCCGGTTTACTATGGAAATGTTGTGCTGGGCGAATTTTCTGTTGACAGGCAATACTTCGGAAATGGAACTTTTGGATTTGGTACAAAGTACCTTGGGTTAAAAGGGCACATTGGTTACAGGAAGTCAGGGAATGTATTTACTCCCGAAGGAACTTTGAGTGTTAATACTGCCGATGGTACCAGAGAAATTCAGGGCGGGGAGTTATTCAATTCAGGCTCTAAGGAGCTTGAAGGGGGCGCAAATCTTGGGTTTAGCGGTAAATTCGGTATGATGAACCTTGGTTTCGAATTGTTTGACCGAGAGCTGCAAATTCACGAAGACCCGCTTGAAGCACCTGATGCAACTCCAAACCAGAAAATTCAAACGAAACAATTTTCTTTTGAAGGTAACTTCAACCTTTCTTCAAAGATGAAACTTGAGCCGGTTCTTTCATATCAATTGCAGTCCAGAAAGGAATTTGAAAGCATTGAAGATAAGGAATCCGGAATAGTTGCTTTGCATCTCAACCTGAAAACATTTGATGGCGCACTTAAGCTGCATCACCAATTGCAAAAGAATATCAGCGGAACAATTGGAATTTCATATAACGACCAGGTTAACAGAACACTTGCTGAAGAAAAGCTTATACCTAACTATAAAGCAAATACAATGGGAGTGTTCCTTATGGAAAAACTTGAATTAAGGAACTTCACTTTTTCAGCGGGTGCCAGATTTGATTCAAAAAAACTGAATATTGAAACTACAGTTTTTGAAACAGATTCCGCAGGTAACCCGGTAAAACAACTGAACCCTGAGCAGTTAAGCTTCAGTGCAGTAACCGGTTCATTTGGATTTGTGTATTCTCCTTCGGGTGAATTCAACCTGTTCGCAAATATAGGCAGAGGATGGCGCGCGCCCAGTGAGTTTGAGCTATTTGTAGATGGTGTGCATGAAGGCACACAGAGGTATGAAAGGGGACTCAAAACCATAGATCCCGCCGCTGCACCAAAGCCGGAGGAATCTGTAAATATCGATCTGGGAGTTAGGCTGAATTACAAAGATCTGAACATTCAGCTATCAGTCTTCAGGAACCAGGTTAATAATTTCATTTATCCTTCAATTACAGGTGATACTCTTGAAAACCACCCGGTATTTAATATCAAACAGGATAAAAGCACTTTTTACGGGTATGAATACAGCTTTCAGTATCAGCCTGTAAAATGGTTAGTTTTAATGGCAAGCGGTGATTTTGTGAAAACTGAAAATAACGCAACCGGAACGCCTATCCCTTTTACACCGCCTGTAAAAAATATTTTTGAGCTGAAGCTGCAGAAACAAAATTTCGGGAAATTACTGAACGCATATTTTAAGATCGGTGCAAAAGTGGTTTCTGCTCAAAACGATGTTGACATAATGGAAGCTAAAACCAAAGGCTATACGCTGCTCAATGTTGGTATAGGCTTCGATCTTCCAATTGCCGGCTCAATAGCTTCGCTTGATATTTCCGTTGATAATCTGGCTGATATAAAGTATGTTGACCACCTAAGCCGCTATAAAGGCTATGCAATGAACCCCGGAAGAAGTATTAATGCTCAACTTAGCCTGCCCTTCAGGTTTTGATTGTTGAACAATTAATGTTTATAAATTTAGCCCCTCGCTTTACAGGTGAGGGGCTTATAGATATGCTAAAATCGCTTGATTTTATACAAATATAAACTTACTTTTATTTAACAATTTCCATTGAATTTAACCTAATCTATGAATAATTTTACCGTATAAAGCATTAAAAATTAACTAAATTCAGGTAAAATTGGCAAAAACAGTAGGTTCTGTTTTATTAGTTCTATTACTAACAACCCTAAGCTACGCACAACAATACGTAACAGTTACAGCAGCCCCGCAAAAGAAGGATTTCTATCCCAGTGAAAACATACGCATCAACGTAAAAGCTGATGTTCAGGGCGGTTATCATATTAACGCTAACAGCGTTAGTGATCCGGATCTTATTCCAACAACACTCACAATAGATGGCGGCAGCCTTAAAGTTGGAAAAATTTCATGGCCGGGCTCGCATAAATTTAAATTCAGCTTTTCTGAAACAGAGCTTGATGTTTACGAAGGCTCGATTACAATTGGTGTAAATCTGAAAGCGCCAAAGGATATTAAGCCCGGCAAATATGATGTTACCGGTACACTTAATTACCAGGCATGCAATGATAGAGCATGTTTCGCTCCTAAAGATGCCCCTTTCACAGTTACAGTTGTAATAAAGGAAGATACGGCGAAAGTTGATACATCAAAAACGGAGACTCCTGCTGATACAACTAAAAAAACTGATTCTGTTGATAACTCGCAGAAAAAAGATACTACATCAAAAACTTCTCAGCTTACAGAAAATAAAAGAGATACTACGCAGCAGTCAACAACTCCGCAAAACACAAACCAGATAGCTGCTTACATTGAAGAGAACGGAATGTTCGTTGCTCTGCTCATAATTTTTGTTTTGGGTATCGGGCTGAATTTAACGCCATGCGTTTACCCGCTTATACCAATTACAATAAGCTACTTTGGCGCGCAGGTATCAAACAGTAAGGGCGGTAAGTTATTGATGGCGCTCTTCTATGTTCTGGGTATGTCGGTAACATACTCGGTACTTGGACTGGTTGCCGCCTTAACAGGCGGTGTATTCGGCAGTTTGCTGCAATCACCGTTGGTTGTAGGATTCCTGGTTCTCATTTTCCTCGCGCTTGCTTTGAGTATGTTCGGTGTATACGAAATTAAAATACCGCAGTCACTTGCAAACTTCAGCGGAAAGAACCGCCAGGGTTACTTTGGTACTTTCTTGATGGGTTTAACTGTTGGATTCATAGCTGCTCCGTGTATCGGTCCACTGGTATTAAGTTTACTTGTTTACGTCGGTCAAATTGGCAGTCCGTTTTTGGGATTCATAATGTTCTTTGTACTTTCGCTCGGACTCGGTTTGCCGTATGTATTCCTTGCAATGTTTTCAAGTTCAATTACCAAGCTTCCGCGCTCAGGTGAGTGGATGGAAGGCGTGAAGATAATTTTCGGTTTAATGATGATAGGCCTTGCGCTATACACTGCGCAGCCGCTCATGTCAGTTGAACTGTATGAATTGATATTCCCTATATTCCTTGTACTCAGCGGTGCATACCTGATATTAATTGACAGGAAAGCAATAAACGCACCTACTTATACCAGGATAAAATATTTGATTGCCATTGCTGTAATTGTATGGGGTTCTATGAACCTGCATTTTGGCGAGCAGACTCCGGTCGGAACCGGTAAGTATGAGTGGCAGATGCTGCAGACACAAACTTTGATAGATGGCTCGATAGCCAAAGCAACCGATAAGCCGACTGTAATTGATTTTTACGCTGACTGGTGCGCACAGTGTAAAGAGCTTGATAAATATACGTATATTGACCCCAAGGTCATTGAGCTTTCCAAAAAATTCAATAATATCAAGGTCGATCTCACCAAAGGTGATA
>CAZQYL010000156.1:0-6204 GCA_964597425.1 uncultured Ignavibacteriales bacterium
ATTGAAGAGAACTTATCGGATATAAAAATTGAGCCTGTATGTATCGTATCTATAACCGACCAGGTACGCGGTGATGTTATGGAAGCGATAAACCTTTTCCATAAAAATAACATCGAGATAAAAATTTTATCCGGCGATAACGCATATGCAATTCAGGCAGTAGCTAAAGAGATCGGCTGGGATATTAAGGATAGCGAGCTTATTTCAGGCAGTGAAATTGAGCAGGTAAGCGATAGTGATATATTTAAGGTCATTATGAGTAAGAAAATTTTCGCCCGCTTAAAGCCTGAGCATAAGCTCCGCATAATTAAAACGCTTCGCAAGGAAAAGATATACACTGCCATGATAGGTGATGGTGTTAACGACCTGCCCGCAATCAAGGAATCTGATATGGGCATTGCCATGGAAGAAGGCAGTCAGATAACTAAAGAAGTAGCTGATATTGTACTGCTGAAAAATAAATTCGCACTGCTTCCAAATATATTTGATGAAGGCAATAAAATTGTTAACACGGTTAGCTCTGTTGCCAAGCTTTTCTTAACCAAAAATTTTATGGTGATTTACTTCACCATTCTTTCTATGTTCTTCGCTTTTGAATTCCCTTTAACGCCGCGCAGGGTATCGCTGATAAATATATTTTCCATCGGGCTCCCTTCTTTTATTATTGCTTTGCGGAATTCAAACGTAAGCAAGCTTACGAATTTTTCGAAGGACCTGTTCAGCTTCGTGCTTATATCGGCGGGAATACTTGTTGGTGCATCTTATATAGGGCAATTCTACACTGAAAAATTCAGCGGCTTCACACCCGAAGATATACAGATGGTAATGCTTTCTGTTATGATATTCATTACATCGGTTAACTTCCTTTCAGTGGTAATGCACAAAAATGAAAAGAACATGAAGCTTTATGTGCTTTATGCACTCGGACTTGTTGCGTTGTATTCTTTCCTTAGCTTAACGCAGTCGCAGTTTATTTTGATCAGCTGGATAAAGACATTTTACGAAATATCATTCCTTGAGCATCGCTATATAGGTATAACCGCCGCTATTTCGCTTATCAGCGGAGCTGCGCTCTTTATAATGCAATTCATCAGGGGTAAATTTATAAATCAGTATAAGTAATTAAATGATCATATATTCATGATAAAAGATAACTATTTCGGGATCGTAATTGATGACCCGTACAGGTGGCTTGAAGAAATTGACTCTCCGGACACTTTGAAATGGATAGAAGAGCAGAACAATATCACCGAAGAATACCTCTCCCGTATCCCGTTCAGAGAAAAGGTACACAGAAGGCTGAGTGAATTGTGGAATCACCCCAAATTTATGCAGCCCTTTAAATCAGGTGAGAACTATTTCTTTCTTAAAAACGAAGGTTTGGAACCGCAAAGTAAGCTTTATATTCAGAAAGGCAGTGAAGGCGAACCGGAAGTACTGCTTGACCCGAATGAATTTTCAGATGACGGTACTGTTTCATTGCTTGATCTGAGCGTATCGAAAAACGGAAAATATCTCGG
The DNA here is from genome assembly GCA_964597425.1 of uncultured Ignavibacteriales bacterium. Classification (GTDB taxonomy): domain Bacteria; phylum Bacteroidota; class Ignavibacteria; order Tepidaquicellales; family OLB5; genus OLB5. The sequence continues at coordinate 1,521 of CAZQYL010000156.1, forward strand.
ATATTCAGTTACCAAAAGCGGCTCTGACTGGCTTGAAATATTTGTAATGGAAATTGAAACTAAAGCCCTGCTTATTGATAAGATCGAATGGGTAAAATTCTCAGGGGCAAACTGGTACAAAGATGGATTCTTCTACAATAAATATAACAGGTCTCAAACAGGTAATGCACTCACATCTCCCAATGATTTCCAGATGGTATGCTACCATAAACTCGGAACGCCTGCAAGCGATGATATAATTGTGTATAACGATACCCTAAACCCGAACAGGTCATATTGGCTTACTGTCTCTGAAGATGAAAAATACCTGTTCCTGAGTATTTCTGAACGCAGCAAAAAGGGCTCCATGCTGCTGTATAAAACGGCTGATTCACCCGGCTGGGATTTCACTCCGGTAACTGATGATAAATTTGAATTTCATACGCATTATGTTCAGAATATTGAAAGCGAAATTTATCTTTTTACAACAGAAAATGCGCCTAATGGTAAAATAGTAAAATTTGATGCCGGGGGTAATCCCTGTGAACACAGCACTGTCATTCCCGAAAGTGAAAACCCGTTAATTCACACAGGCATTTCGTGCGGAAGGATAGTTGCGGGGTATATGGTTGATGTTATTGACAGGATCAAAGTGTACAACTTAGCAGGCGAATACCTGCATGAAGTCACTTTGCCGGGAATCGGAAGCGTTGCAGGATTTTGGTTCCACAAGTATGATGAAAACTTAACATTCTATACTTTTGAATCAATTACTTCCCCGCAGGAAATTTACATTTATGATGTTAAAACAAATACATCAACGCTGTTTCACAAGCCTAAAGTCAATTTTGATACAAGCAAGTATGAAACCAAACTTGTTTTTTACAGCAGCAAAGATGGAACGAAAGTACCCATGTTCATTGCTCACCGCAGGGGCATTGAAATGAACGGGAATAATCCGGCATTCCTGTACAGTTACGGCGGTTTTGGTATAAGTATGAATCCTGTTTACTCGGATTCACGTATCTTTCTGCTGGAAAGCGGCGGAGTATTTGCAATGCCCTGCATCAGGGGCGGCGGAGAGTACGGCGAAAAATGGCATGAAGCGGGAATGCTTAAGAATAAGCAGAATGTATTTGATGATTTTATTGCCGCGGCGGAATTCCTGATTGAAGAAAAATATACAAACCCTGCCCGCCTTGCAGTTGGCGGAGGTTCAAACGGCGGTTTGCTTGTCGGAGCGGTTGTAAACCAAAGACCGGAATTGTTCAGGGCAGCCTTCCCTGCTGTAGGTGTTATGGATATGCTGAGATTTCAGAAATTCTCGATCGGCTCTGCCTGGGTTAAAGAATATGGTTCAAGCGAAGATGAGGATATGTTCCGTTATATACTGAATTATTCACCATTGCATAATATTTCCGAAGGGAAAAATTACCCGGCAATAATGGTGATGACCTCTGATCATGATGACAGGGTTGTGCCTTCACATTCGTTTAAATACACTGCCAGGCTGAAAGAAATATACAAAGGTGATAACCCGGTACTCATCAGGGTTGAATCAAAAGCCGGGCACGGCTTTGGCAAACCGGTATATAAGATGATAAATGAACAAACCGATGTATGGTCATTTATGTTTTATGTAATGGGTATCGATCCGTTCGGGAAGCAGTAAGTTACCTTCCGCCAGTGAACCGCTCCTTGGGTATGTAAAGTTTATGCCCCATTGGAAAGGTCATTTCAATTCCTTCGTTATTCCATATAACCCTGGTTTTGCGGATATCTTCATCACCAAGCGGGGCGGGGTCAATGTAATTTATTACATGACCATAACTGTTATCTCCTTTGCGGGATATCAAGACTATGTAATCAGAGCTAAGCGGCCGGCTTTGTTTTATTATTGATAACTTATACGGGTCGTATGAATTATACTTAACATAATCACCCTGCGATGATTCCATAATGACTCTATCGCTTATTGTAAAACCCAGCAATTGAAAGACAATTACAATGATAAGTAATCCTGTGAACAATCCTGCACCAAGAGTGAAGAATAAAACAATCGGTTTTTTCATTATTTAACTGGAATTAAATTCCGAGGGCAATGCAAATTAACAGTTCGTAAATTATTATTCAACGGGTTTATAGATCATTTTGAAATAGTTCTCATTTTCAGATAATACTTCAAATCCAAGACTTATATAAAATTCTTTTGCCCTGTTGTTTACTTTCAGGACCTGAAGCAATATAGATCTTTTCTCATTTTCAGCTGTTTCAATAATCTTATTCATCACTCCGGAACCTATTTTATAATTTTGAAACTCATCAAGGATATATATACCATGTACATGAATACACCCATCTTCAGTTACACTTTCAAATACACCAACAGGTTTACTTTCAACCTCTATTATCTGCATTACTTCAGTGTTGAAATCTTCTATATGATCCTTCATCTCTTTTTCTTCATCCCAGCCTTTGGATTCAGAAATGTATTTAAACATCGCATTTTTTCTGATATCATAAGAAAGGAACAGGTCATCATCAGATGCCTTTCGCAAAGTGAAGTCGATCATGTGTGACATTCCACACTATATATACCAACAGGCTGCACTTTGCCTTTAAGTATTATTTCTCCGATCAGATCGAACTTGAATTTTCCGGTTCGGGGCATTTTTTTATACAGATTATTCGATATCAAAAATGGTTTATTATACTGATTGCATTGGTCCTGGATCCTGGAAGCAGTATTAAGTACATCACCGTGATAAGCTATTTCTTTTTTAAGTTCACCTATTTCAGCAACAGTAACTGTACCGCAGTTCATGCCGGCTTTGAATACAGGAACAACGCCGTACTTATCACTGTAGTAATCATACAATGATTCTATCTTTTTTTTGAATTCAAAGAAGAATCTGAAGCAATTATCATTTTCAATTCCCTTTTCAAGTTCCCAGGTAAGAACTATTTCATCGCCAACATATTGGTAGATCTCAGCTTTATATCTGGCAACAACATCAGTCACATCATAAAAGCAGTCCTGTATCAGCCTGCTGTATCTGATGTGTCCAAGCTTCTCAGCAATTGTAGTTGAAGCTTTCAGATCAATGAACATAAACATACGGTCTTCGACCCTTGGGTTATAATACCTCCCGGAAAAAAGCTTAACCAGGATCCCTGGACCGAACTTCTTATTTACTTCTTTAAGGAAATTTATAAGCAGGCTGATAAACGCTCCATACAGATACAAAGCAATAGTATATTGGCTTGCCAATGTATAATTCAGTGAATATAGCAGGTTATTATCCCTGCCGGTTATTATCCCGTGAAGTACAAAAATTGAAACTATGGAAATGAACATTGTCACAATATACGTAATGCTCTTAATAGTCAGAATATACCTGAAAGACTCCCTCTTTAATTTTGGGGTATCGAGTAAAATATCAACCAGTGATAGAAGCAGCCCGTTCACAACAGCAACTACATTTGCTTCAAGGAACATCAGTTCCATTTCGATAGGCTTTTTAAGGATAAAGTACTGCTCAAAATCATACATTCCAAAAAACCTGAAGATAACAAACATATTGCCGGCAATCAGCCAGGCTACCAGGTTAAACCTGATCTCTTTAACCCTCTTGCTCATTTTGTTTAGAGATTATGCTGCAAATCAAAAAATGTATTTTACTTGTCCTTCCAGTTCCACCATTTAAGTTTATCAGGCTCGTGTTTATTAACGGATGCGTAATATACCGCACACCTGAAAACATAAAGCAAACATCTATCCTGAGTAACTCCGGTGTACCGGTTAGATCTTTCATAAAGCTTTTCGGGATCTTTGCCAATAAGATCACTTATTGAGTTTATCCCGATATTCAGCAAATCCTGTGCAATTGATTTACCTACTCCCGGAATTTTCATTAATTCCCTTTCAGGAGATAACTCTCTTATTTTCATAATCCCGGATAAATGAATGAAATTAAGATCAAAATTAACATATTTTTATGTAAATTAAACTAATAAATTTTTTGTGCGACTTTTTCACCGGATAAGGCATCATATTCATTGTAAACCGGTAAACACATATATTCATTAATGACTATAGATTCAGCAAAATTCAGCGGACTTTTAAAGCCGCATTACAATGATGCCCTGAAGTATTCAAGGGCACTGTGTTCCACATGGTCAGCCGATGATGCGGAAGACGTGCTGCAGCAGTCATTTTTACTGGCGCTTGAAAACTTCAGCAGTTTAAAAGATCACTCTAAATTTCGTTCATGGTTCTTTAAAATAATAACAACAACATTTTATTCTTCCATCAGGAAACATTTCTGGAAAAAATTCCTGCCCTCAGACGGCGAAAAGTCAGCTGTTCATAATATGCCTGAAATATTTGACAGGGCAGAACAAACCGAAAGCAGAATGATATTAAACAAGGCGCTTGCGGGAATTTCGGGAAAAGAAAGGGCAGCAATTCTGCTTTATGAATTGGGAAATTTCTCAATAGAAGAAATAACAGCAATACAGGGTGAAAAGAGTATTTCCGCTGTTAAATCAAGGCTCAGCAGAGCAAGGGCTAAGCTGCGGAAGTTAATCAATGAGGAAGAAAAATTTTTAGCCCACAAGGATAGTTCCTATTGGGAGCTTAACGGAGATCTGGAAAATGAAACACTCAAACTCATCACAGAGATCAGAACAGAACGGTAAATTG
>CAZQYL010000157.1:0-6186 GCA_964597425.1 uncultured Ignavibacteriales bacterium
GTAAGTACAAGGAAGCTTTCAAAGGAATTAAAATTAACATGGCTTGGCGGTACAACAATTTTAAAGAAGATTCAGGAAATAAATTATAACGTATTAGTTCAAAGACCCAAAATATCAGGGATCGATAAATTAAAGATATTTTTAAGTTCACGATTTTAAATTAAGCTAACATTTGTCAACAGAACACATTGAAATAACGCAATCAAGCAAAACGAACTTCCTTTATTCGTTCTCGCTGCTGCCAAAGGATAAGTATGAGGCTATCAACACAGTCTACGCTTTTTGCAGGCAGACCGATGATATTGTTGATAATGAAATGGATACTACTGAGCTGAAATTTAGAAAGATACGTGAATGGAAAAATGAGTTTGAGAAAGCTTTAAAAGGCTCATCAAATTATGCACTGCTTAACCAGGTAACAAAAATTATCAGGAATTTCAATATTCCTGTTGAGCCGTTCTTTGAGCTTATAAAAGGAATGGAAGCTGACCTGCAGGTTTCGCGTTATAAAGATTTCAACACTCTCTATCAATATTGTTTCCGCGCTGCGGCAACAGTCGGGCTTATGTGTATTGAAATTTTCGGCTACAAAACTGAAAGCGCCAAGCAATATGCTGTAAATCTCGGTATAGCGCTTCAGTTAACAAACATATTAAGGGATGTGAAGTTTGACGCCTTAAACGGAAGAATATACCTTCCCGAAGAGGATATGAAGAAATTCGGCTACACGGAAGATGATTTGATGAACTTCAGGTATAATGAATCATTTGTGGAACTAATGAAATATGAATGCAAACGCGCAAGGGAATATTTTGAAAAAGCTAACGATGCTTTCGCCAAGGAAGACCGTAAACAGCTCTTCCCTGCCCGGATAATGCAGAAGATATATTTCAACATTCTCGAAAAGATCGAGAAAATGAATTACAACGTGTTCAGCAAAAAGGCAAAAGTATCAAAACTTAAAAAATTGTATTATACATTCGGGGTTTATGTTAAGTATAAACTGGCATATTGAATAAAAGCGTTTCTGTTATTGGCGGCGGCATTGCGGGACTCTCTTCAGCCGTTTTTCTCGCAAATAAAGGATTTAGGGTAACATTAATAGATGCATCACCTAAATTCGGCGGCAGGGTTTATTCGTTCTTTGATAAGGCATCAGGTTTTCAGATTGATAACGGTCAGCATATTCTGGCAAGCTGGTACAAGAATACTTTCGATTATTTAAAACTCATCGGGACTTTTGACAAACTCAGCTTTCAGAAGCAGCTTGAAGTAGTTTTTGCCGATGAATATGGCAGCCGGTACTCGCTGAAGGCTTCAAGGCTCCCTCCCCCGCTTCATCTGGCAGGCGGGATAATGGGATATAAGGCTCTTGGATTAGCTGATAAGCTGGCAATAGTCAGGTTGGTTAACCGGATCAAGAAAAATAAGTACTCAGAAAGTGATCTTAAGAGCGCAAATACCGATAAGTTATTTGAGTTGAGCACTCAAACAGATAAGGCTATCAATTATTTCTGGAAACCGTTCATAATAGCTGTATTTAACGCTGAACCTTCTAATACTTCAGCTTATCTGTTCGCAAATATGATAAGGATGGGATTTATCGAAAAAGGTGGCTCTGAACTGGTTCTGCCAAATGGATTTTTGAGTGATATTTTCGTTGAGCCGGCAATTGAGTATCTTAAGCAAAAAAAAGCAGAAGTTATTCTAAACAAAAGTGTAAGTGGATTCAAATTTAACAATGATAGCATATCTTCAATAATACTTGTAGATAACACAGAGATTAAAACCGATTTTTACGTAAGTGCTGTTCCGTTCTTTAATTTTAGATCACTGCTAGGTGAATCATACTCGAAATATTTTAGCAGTCTGAATGAACTGCATTCATCACCAATTGTTAACATTCACTTAAAATTTGATAAGGACATAAGTCATATTTTTACATCAAGTTTTATTGGATTGTTGGGTACTTCATCGCAATGGGTGTTTAAGGTAACAAATGACCAGGTTTGCGTTGTAATTAGCAGTGCCGGTGAAATTGCAGAGAAGTCAAAGGAATATATTACAGACCTGGCAGTTGGTGAACTTAAAATCTGTATTCCTGAACTGATTGGGTTTAAGGTAACTGCATCAAGAGTCATAAAAGAAATGAGAGCAACTTTTGTGCCGGATAAGGAGTCATTAAGAAACAGGCCAGCTGCAAAAACCAGCCTCGCAAACCTCTTTTTAGCGGGTGACTGGATTGATACAGGCCTTCCCGCAACAATTGAAGGTGCAGTAAAGAGTGCAAGAAGTTGTGTAAATGAAATTGAAAAGCAGTTAGCAATTAGTTAGATCAATAAAAAGTAATTTATAAAAGTTTTAAAAGAATCAGATAATAAAACCAAAAAATACCTAAAGGAAGGGTAAAACTATGGGACATCAAAATCAAAACGAAGATACAAACGTGGTAAGTGCACCTGTTGGTATCAGTTTGAAGAAAACCGAAAGCAAGGAAGCTGAAATTCAGCGTTTATTGCTTGAAGAAAGAATGCGACTTGAAAAAGAATATGGAGTTGAAGCTAAACCCATAGATCATTTCAAAAAACCGCTTGAAACAACTTTCACCAAAGACCAGAGAGCAAACACTACCATCTTGTTCGGCGGTTTAACATGGAAACATGAAAAGCTGGTTAAAGGTGTGTTACAGGGACTTGGTTATAAAGCCAGTGAGATCCCTACCCCGGATAAAAAAGCCTTCCAGTTAGGTAAGGAGTATGGTAATAACGGACAGTGCAATCCGACTTACTTTACCGTAGGTAACTTAGTGCAGTACCTGCAGGAGCTTGAAAAATCCGGGATGTCAAAGGAGCAGATAATCAGTGATTATGTATTCTTCACAGCCGGTGCGTGCGGACCCTGCCGTTTTGGTATGTATGAAGCTGAATACCGTCTTGCGCTGCGTAATTCGGGATTCGATGGCTTCAGGGTACTGATATTCCAGCAGACCGGCGGCTTAGAGCAGGATGAAATGGAAGCGGGACTCGAAATGAACCTAGACTTCTTCCTCGGCATATTAAATGCAATGAATATTGGTGATATATTAAATGATGTTGCTTACCAGATAAGACCGTTTGAAGTAAATGCAGGTGAAACCGATAAAGTACTTGCTGAATGTATGGATATGATGTATGAAAGAATGAAAACCAAAAAGTATTTTGATTTCAACAGCAAGATGGGTTCATTTTTGAACAAGGTTCCCGGCTCAAATTATATACAGAGATTTGTTGACCAGGTAATGAGCGACTATTACATTGAAACACTTACAGATATACGTAATAAATTCAATGAAATAAAAGTAGACAGAACCCGGGTTAAACCTATATGTAAAGTTACCGGTGAATTCTGGGCGCAGACTACCGAAGGTGACGGAAACTTCAACATGTTCCCCTTCCTCGAAAGAGAAGGCGCGCAATTACTTGTAGAGCCTATTGCAACATGGATACTCTATATGCTTCACCAGGCGAAGAATATGTATCACGATAGAAAAGGTATAAAAGAAGGCGAAGATGCTCCAAAAGCTTTCCAGGTTCTTAAGAAATTAAAGAACTTAACGGATTACAAAAAAACTGTTACTATACTTTCAATTGCTGAAAGTGTATTTGACCGTGAATATAACAGGATAAGAAAAGTATTCAACGGCATGCCGCATGAGCTTGCAAACCAGCTTGAAATGCAGAGACTGGGTCACCCGTTCTACAATTCAAGAGTTGAAGGCGGCGAGGGGCATTTGGAAATTGCCAAGAACATATACTATGTGAACAAAGATCTTTGTCACATGGTGCTCTCGCTTAAACCATTCGGATGTATGCCATCAACACAATCAGATGGCGTTCAATCAGCGGTTACTTCGATGTTCAAAGATATGATATTCATTCCAATTGAAACATCAGGTGAAGGTGATGTTAATGCTCATTCCAGAGTGCAGATGGCACTTGGCGAAGCAAAAGCTAAAGCTAAGTTAGAGTTCAAAAGAGTAATTGATGAAACTGGATACTCAATTGAAGAAATTAAAGCTTATGTGGATGCAAATGATTACCTGCAGAGGCCGTTCTATCATGTTGAGCATAGAAAAGGCGTAATTGGCGTAGCTGCTAATTTCGTTCTAGATGTATCTGATAAAATGAAAAAAGACGGGATCAAATCTGTAGTAGCAAAAACAGAAGCTGTTAAAGCATAACTATTGTTGAACTAAGAAATTAATTATTATATGACAAATAACGTTAATAATAACGGTAAATCACCACTCTATATCGGGTTCGATGTCGGTTCAACAACTGTTAAAGCTGTTGTAATGGATATTGATAACGATAAGATATTATGGTCTGATTACCAGCGCCATGATACCAAGCAGCCCGAAAAATCACTTGAGCTGCTTAAGGATTTCGAGGATAAACTTGGTAAAGATGCCCTCGAAGGCGCAAGGATATTTATAACCGGCTCAGGCGGAAGCAATATTGGCCGTTTCCTCGGGGCTAAGTTCGTTCAGGAAGTGAATGCAGTATCACTTGCGGTAGAAAAATTCTATCCAAAAACACTTGCTGTAATTGAGCTTGGCGGTCAGGATGCGAAAATTATTGTATTCAAAGAAGACCCTGAAACCGGCAAAAAGAAAAAGATCCCTTCAATGAACGATAAATGTGCCGGCGGCACAGGCGCGGTTATTGATAAGATCAACGCTAAGTTGAAAATTCCCGCAGAAGAACTTTGCAATATGGGTTATTATGGAAAGAAGCTCCACCCTGTTGCCGGTAAATGCGGTGTTTTTGCTGAAACTGATATTAACGGACTTCAAAAATCGGGCGTTCCCGCAGATGAGCTTATGGCAAGTCTGTTTGAATCGATAATTCAGCAGAACATGTCTGTGTTAACACGCGGGCATACATTAAGACCCGAAGTATTGCTTTTGGGTGGTCCCAATTGCTATATAAAAGGTATGATGGACTGCTGGAGGGCTAATATACCTAAGATGTGGGATGAAAGAAATGTCCCGTATGATAAGACTGTTCCAATTGAAGAACTTATAAGAGTGCCTGATAACGCACAGTATTTTGCGGCAATCGGTGCGATTGAATACGGCAAAGAAGAAGAACTTGAAATTGGCAGATATAAAGGCTACAGCGACCTGGAATATTACATAAATGTAGGCAGAGCCGAAGAAAAGAAAAAACTGATGAAGCTTTCAGGCGGCGGCGGTCTGTATAAAGACCAGGATGAACTGGATAACTTCAAGGAAAAGTTCAAAATTCCTAAATTCACACCGGCAACATTCAAACCGGGTGAAGTAGTAAGGGGTTTCATCGGACTTGATGGCGGTTCAACTTCTACTAAAGCTGCGCTGATTTCAATGGATAAACAGGTATTGGTAAAATCTTACCAGCTTTCAAAAGGTAATCCTATTGAAGATACTGTTGATATCCTGCAGAAACTTCATGACCAGGTAAAAGAACAGGGTGCAACTCTCGAAATACTTGGAATAGGTACTACAGGATATGCTAAAGATATATTGAAAGATGTTCTGCATGGTGATGTTGCACTGGTTGAAACAGTTGCGCATACACAGGCAGCACTGCACTTCTACCCTGATACCGACGTAATTGTTGATGTTGGCGGTCAGGATATAAAATTAATTATTCTTGATCAGGGACGCGTTACTGATTTTAAGCTGAACACACAGTGTTCAGCGGGTAACGGTTACTTCCTGCAGTCAACAGCCCAGGGCTTTGGCTACGCTGTTGAAGACTTTGCTGATATCGCATTTTCAGCCAAACAGTACCCTACTTTCGGGTACGGCTGCGCGGTATTCATGCAGTCTGATATAGTTGATTTCCAGCGTCAGGGATGGAAGCCTGAAGAGATAATGGCTGGACTCGCAAACGTACTGCCAAAGAATATCTGGCTGTATGTATCACAGATCCCCAATCTTGCCAAACTTGGAGAGAATTTTGTACTTCAGGGCGGCACACAGCATAATCTTGCTGCGGTTAAAACACAGGTTGATTTCATTACCGATAGATTTAAAGGCAGCGGCATTGAGCCCAATGTGTTTGTTCACAAACACACCGGCGAAGCCGGTGCTATTGGCTGCGGTATTGAAGCTGCAAGGCTTTATGAAAACGGAATGAGAACACAGTTTATCGGGCTTGA
>CAZQYL010000158.1:0-1907 GCA_964597425.1 uncultured Ignavibacteriales bacterium
TCATTTTTAATGAGGCCATTTCAGAGTCAAAAGCAGAATCAAAGAGCAAAAACAAAATCAAAAACAAAGTCTTGAATATCTCAGCAGTCGTAATAACTAAGGATGAAGAAATTAACATTAAGGATTGCCTCGAAACCCTGAAGTGGGCAGATGAGATAGTAATTATTGATTCAAACAGCACAGATAAAACCCTTGAACTGGCTTCGGCTTACACAGATAAATTGTTTTCAACTGATTCCGATGTATTCAGCGAAAAACGCGCCATGTCATTTGAAAAATGTTCAAATGACTGGATATTGTTTCTTGATGCTGATGAAAGGATTACCCCCGAATTACAGGATGAAATACTTTCTCTCAATCCACCGCACGGAGTTTACGGCTACAGGCTGAACAGGAAAAATTATTATTTCGGGCAATGGATAAAACATTCAGGCGTCTACCCCGATAAACACATACGTCTATTTAACAAACAGTATGCATCTATTACTCCAAGGATAATACACGAAGGAGTTGAGATAAAAGGCAATGTTGGTGAGCTGAAAAATGATTTTATACATTATTCTTTCCGTGATATGACACATATGATGGATAAGATAAATCTATACAGCACCCTGGAAGCCCGCGAGAAGCTCGCAAACAATAAACAGATATCCAAATTCGGGGTTTTCACTCACGCCTTATCAGCATTTTTACGTGTATATATTTCAAGGAAAGGATTTAAAGACGGCACGGGCGGCTTTTTCATCAGCTTTTGTTATTCAATGGTAAGTTTTCTTTCACATTTAAAACTGCTAAAGCTGCAGGGTAAATTATAAGGAAATAATATTTCAACTGTAAAAGAAAATATTAACAGGTACACAGATATTCTGATTTATGTATTTATCGGAATGGCTGTATTTACATCGCAATTTTCAATTGCGACTTCCTCAATTGGTATTGGCGGGCTGATTATTCTGACTGTAATAAAATTACTGATATCAGACGAAAAACTTCACATTGACCGTAACCTGCTTTACCTGTTTGCTGCTTTTATTCTGGTTCAGGTGATTTCATCGGCAGTTTGCGGCAATCCTGGTGATTCATTCGACCACATTTACCGGAAAATATCTTTATATATCATTTTTATAGCTTCAATTTTATTCATAAGGAATACTTCGCATCTCAAAAGGATGCTAATTGTATTTATTATTTTCACAGCATTAATTTCAACAATTGAAATTATACGTTTTGCATTAGAGTATCTGCCGAATCCGACTAAACCTTTGGCTGAATACAGGCTTGAATATTACGGCTACCCTGTTACGAATGGTGAAATAAAAATGATGATACTTCTAATCATAGTTCCGTTCTTCCTGGTAAAGAAAAATTACCTGATGAATAAGCTTTATTTAGCTCTGTTGACAGTACCACTTATCATCACATTTTATCTAACCAATGCCCGTAATGCAATGCTTGCTCTGTTTGCCGCTCTTATTGTAATGGGATTGCTTAAGAATAAATATTTTCTTGGAGGATTGATCGTTTTCACTGTACTCTTCCTTTTCTTTGCTCCCGCTCCGCTTAAGGATAGAGTCCTGAGTATAGCTGACATTAATCACCCAAGCAATCATGCCCGTTTTGTGATGTGGGAAACATCAGTAAAGATTATTAAGGATAACCTTCCGTTTGGCGTTGGTGATGTTGATAATAATGTAATTTACAGAATGTATAAAACACCGGAATTCCACGGCGAAGGCTCACACATGCACAGTAATGTATTCCAGATACTGGTTAATTTTGGTGTCATAGGATTTGCCGCCTGGCTGGTATTAATGCTCTATATTTTTGTTAAACAGGTTCAGCTATGGCTTAAAACGCGTGAATTTGAATTCCTGAATATACTCGCATTGATCTCAATAGCTTCAATG
>CAZQYL010000158.1:2007-3807 GCA_964597425.1 uncultured Ignavibacteriales bacterium
CCTTTGACTGGATATTATGGATAGATGCTGATGAAAGGATCTCACCCGAGCTTAAAGCAGAGATCACTAACCTGATCAGCGGACAAAATGCAGAATTTGACGCATACCTGGTTAACCGCAAAAGCTTCTTTATCAATAAGTTCATTAAACACTCGGGCTGGTATCCTGATTTTACATTAAGGCTTTTTAAGAAGTCAGCGGGTATCAGGTTCAATTCATTACTTGTGCACGAAAAAGCTGTGTATGAAGGCAGTACAGGCAGACTTAAACACGATATCCTTCATTATACCGACAGGGATTTTGAGCATTATGTAAATAAGCTCAATAAGTATACTTCTCTAAGTGCCCAAGAACTAAAAGCAAAAGACAGGAAAGCTTCATTTTTTGATATTATTTTTAGACCTGCATTTGCATTCTTTAAGATGTATTTTTTGAAATTGGGAGTTTTAGACGGCTACATGGGACTGGTTTTAAGCACACTTTCGGCCGTTCATGTAATAACCAAATACTCTAAACTATATTTAGTGAATAAACCTAAGTTAAACAATTAAAGCATTTAAAGTATGGATAGTAAAGAAAAAAATACGCAGCTTTTTATGTATCTTGTTGGTTCATTTGAAATGTCAGCTATGATGGCAATGGGTAAGATAAAAAATCCCATGACCGATAAAACCGAGCGCGACCTGACACAGGCGCAGTTTTCAATTGATATTATGGATATGCTGAAGGAAAAAACAAAGGGTCAGTTATCCGAATATGAAGCGAAATTCCTTGATAATACATTAGGACAGCTGAAGCTGAATTATATTGATGAAGCTAAAAAACCTGAAGAACCTAAAAAAGATGATAAAACAGAGCCCGCAGAAGAAATAAAGGAAGCTGAAAACACAAATAACGCAGAAGAAAAGTGATATTCGGGATACGCGGAAATACGGCAAAACATGAGCTCGCACAAATAGTTCACAGGCTGGTAAAAGGTCTTGATACAGCGGGTATAGATTACATTTGCGAAACTGAAATAGCGTCGCAGGTTAGAAAACAGTTTTCACACAGGCTGAAAGCGCCAAAAGTGGCTGATGAGAAAGAACTTGTTAAAAGATGTGATTTTATGATATCCATAGGCGGTGATGGTACGTTCCTTGCTACTGCCAAACTGGTCGGGAACAGGAATATACCGATCATTGGAGTGAACCTGGGGAAACTAGGCTTTCTGGCTGAAACATCAACCCGTGAAATTGTTTCTTTTGTGAAAAAAGTAGTAAAGGGTGACTACCTGATAGATGAGCGCACAGTACTTGAAGCAGTTTCGGTAAACGGTTACAATTCCCGCAAGGTTGTACACGGGATGAATGAAATTGTAATACATCAGAATGAGATAGTAAAAACAATTGAAATAAGTGTTTACTTCAATAACCAGCTTGTCAACAGTTATCACGCAGACGGGATGATCATATCAACCCCAACCGGCTCTACAGGTTATTCGCTATCTGCGGGCGGCCCGATTGTGTTCCCGAAAACTGAAGTGTTCATACTTTCACCGCTCTCGCCTCACACATTGACGGCAAGGCCTGTAATACTGCCTGATAACGGCGTATTTAAGGTTAAGGTAAATTCTCGCGCGCCAATAAGTGTAGTCAGCGATGGAAATGATATAATTAAACTGAATGCCCCGGCAATTATAGAGCTGAAAAAGGCTCCGTACAAAATAAAAATTGCAAAGGCGCTTGAAAGCAATTACTTTAAGGTCTTAACAGGCAAGCTTTTATGGGGTGAAGACAAGAGGAAAAAAAGCAGGTATTA
>CAZQYL010000158.1:3907-6160 GCA_964597425.1 uncultured Ignavibacteriales bacterium
TTGGATAGACGCATCTGGATCATTTTTTTAACAGTTTTCATTGATCTTCTGGGATTTGGAATACTTATACCTATTCTGCCTACTTTCGCGCAGAATGAACTTGCTATGAATGAGACCCTGATAGGTCTGACAGTTGGAATATTTTCACTCATGCAGTTCATTTTCAATCCGTTATGGGGCAGGCTCTCGGATATATACGGCAGAAAGCCGATATTGATATTCGGGCTTGGCGGGAATGTAATATCATACATTATTACCGGACTTGTACTGGGCGGAGTTCTCAAATCCATTCCACTGCTCCTTATTTCACGCGCGCTGGCGGGATTCTTTTCAGCCAATATCGGCGCGGCAATGGCTTATATAAGCGATGTAACGCCACCTAAGGACCGCTCAAAGGGTATGGGACTTATCGGCGCGGCATTTGGCTTAGGGTTTGTATTCGGTCCTTTTATTGGCGGCATAATGGCTAAACGTTTTGGGTATGACTTCCCTACTTACTTCTCAGCCGTACTTTCGTTCGTTGCACTTTTGCTTACAATGCTTTTTGTAACTGAATCACTCCCAAAAGAACTCCGCGGAACGAAAAGTATGGGCGGGTTTAATATTAAGAATGGCTGGCGGAAACTCTCATCCGCACTCAAACATCCGCATGTGGGATTTTTGATAATGCTGTACTTTATCGTAGTGTTTTCAATTTCAAACATATTCTCAACGTTCCAGCTGTACGCTGAAAGCAGAAATGGCTTCAGTTTTGATATTGAAGAGGTAAGTTACCTCTTCGCATTCACCGGTCTTGTAGGAGCAATTACACAGGGACTGCTAATACGGCCAATACTTAAGATCTTTGATGAGCGAAAAGTCTTTATAGCTTCATGTGTTATTATGGGTGTTGGATTAGGAACTATCCCCTTTTCAAATCATATTTTAGTTTTATTGCTGGGTAGTTTATTTTTAATGAGCTTTGGTAATGGTCTGTTATTGAGTATTGGATTAGGCTTGATTTCAAAGTTCAGCGAGCGTGATGAACAGGGCGGAATACTCGGTTTAACGCAATCGCTTGCATCATTTGCGCGCTTTATAGGTCCAAGCTGGGGCGGGCTGGTTTATCATTACATCAGCTTCGCTGCGCCGTTTTTAACCGGCGGAATTGTAATGATAGGTGCAACAGTTCTAAGCCTAAGGTTACTCAAAGATAAATACCGCCACTCAAGTAACACGGTGGGGATGTAGGGTTGTATTGATTTATGATTTATTTGATATCTACATTTTTATTCAGAGTTTATTTTATTTTAATAAAATTGTTCCTAGATAGAATATAACTAAATGACAAAATCTACAATAGTTCTGCTAGCAGCTATATGCATCCAGTTAAATACGTTGGCACAAACCAATCCAAAGATCAATACGGGCAGGTTTTACATGGGTTTCGGAACTTCTGTATCATCATTCCTTGGGGGAGAATTTGGAAAAGTATATTCTATCAGGTTGAATTACTCGCCAGATTATTACGATAGTTACGGGAATTATAATTCCTACGAAAATGATATTTACGGCAATGATGACTCATACTTAATGTACTCACCTATTCAGCTTGATGTTAATGCAGGCACTTTTGTAAGTGAAAAGTTAGCAATTGAACTTGAATCATCTTTTATCTGGCATTTAAGGGGTAAACCAGATCCGGAAATGAATTCAGGTTACATCGGGAACGAGTATTTCATTGAAAAGAATGATAATTCAGTATTGTTCGCCATCCCTTTGCTTGTGAACTTTAAGTTCTTTCCAACAGGCAGGGTCAATTCACCATTTTATGTTAAAGCAGGTGGAGGCTTCCAGTATGTTAGCGAATCCTCTGAGCGTGTAAGAGATTATTATGCTGAAGACTATTATTATTACAACCAATTCCTTGGAAGTGAGATCATGGCTTCTTACAGCAAAAAAACCTGGATGCCGGGATTCAAAGTGGGTGCCGGAGTATCTTATTCAGTTTTTCAGGATATGAATGCTTTTACAGAAATTGAATATTCGTACTTCAAGAACACTTCCTCCAAAGGAAACACACCTCTTGCACTTGATATTGCGCGTTATACAGGATTATTAGCATTGAATACAAAAATATATTTCAGTTTTTGATAATTTTTTTACATACTGCAAACGTTTCTTTACGACTTTAACCTTCTTTCATTTATCCTTATTTTTGTAACAAATGTTACCTGATTTCAAAAATAAGATAGTTTTAGCGCCAATGGAGGA
>CAZQYL010000159.1:0-4672 GCA_964597425.1 uncultured Ignavibacteriales bacterium
AAATATATCCTCATCGGCGGCTCGGTAATAATCATTGTTGTAAATATGATATGGAGTTTTTATTACCAGCAGGCTTACCGTGAGGATACTTACGAAGTAGCTGATCTTACCCGCCGCCTGATAGATATAAATTATCTTGAGCCCGGCGATAAAATTTATTTTGAAATGGTTCAGGGTTACTATGATATTTACCCGCTGCAGGTTATTTCCAACGACCCGGCAAGATTTAACAGTGATACTATCCCCACTTTTTTCGCGGTTGATCCGCCCGTATCTAAAAAAATGTCCAAGAAAAAAAGGGATGAAGAACAGCTGAAACTTAACATTCTTGAAGTAAGAAAATTCATCGAAGAGAAGAAGATAAAACTATTTATAGTGCGAAGTGATCTTCTGATAGATAAGCTTAATAAACTCAGCTACAAGTCAGAACAAATAGGGGACTACAGGATCTTCTATATATCCGATAGCAAGATATATTACAGGCGCGGCGGCGATAAGGATTCAACCGGAAAACACATTGTACCAATATCCAATGGCAGCAAACAGCTTGGAGCTGATGAAATTTCATTCGGCAAAAAACTTGTGCTCAATGAGTTCCGCATTGATAACTCAAATTTCGGAATGAACCCGCAGACAATAACTCTCCGCTGGCAGATAGCTGATGCTTCAATACTTGATAGTTTAAATTCCGAAAACGAGGAGTTCGGCAGGTATAAAACACATTTGCAGCTAACGCCAATTGATAACGATACGGCTGCATTTGATACTTACGCCAATATTTTTTCGGAGCGGAATGTTGAAGAATTCTTTGATACCGAGGAGATAAAAAACATACTTATCCTTAAACCGTTTGCGATGCTGAATTATTCAGTGAAATTTAAATCATCACCGTTTGAAAGCGGGCTGTATGATGTGCACCTATCGGTATATGATGAAGTAACCAGAGATGAGCTTCCTGTATACATTGGCGACAGCGTTTACATTCACAAGTATGAATTTGTAACACAAAATGACAGCGTCAAGATCGATTCAACGACGCTGACAAAAAAGATAAAACAGCACAAAGAACACTTTGTAAAAGATCCTTATTACCCTATTGGCAGGATAATTGCGATGTTCCCAAACGTGAACTATAACGCGCTGATGAAGAAATCATCTGACCTTTCTCAGGTCATTATACGCAACGGTTTTATGCTGCCGTTTTTGAACCGCTACCAGGGTGACCATATGCTTGATATAGTTTTCACATATTTTTAAAATGGTGTAATAGTTATTTACATTCGGGAACAATTCTCTGCACAAACAGTAAAACTCTTATAAATAGAAATCACATAACATTAAAGATCAGGTAAAATGAGTAAAATTCCTTTAAAATCAGGCTTTTTTTTAGCCGTTTTGGCAATCCTTTTACTTTCGGGTATTTCTTATTCCGGAAACAATGGACTGAGTGTTGGAGAAACTTCACCAAACCCTGAGTTCTTATACGAAAATAACTATGACCTGACTGCGGGATTAAGAACCACAACTCAGCTTTATAATTACAAAGAAGATAAAATTCTTCTCATTGCTTTTTTACCCGATATTTCAGCTAAGAATAATTATGCCGAAGTAATGACATCAGCATTTGAAACTTACTTTGCCGATGGTATGGCATTCGGTGAGCCGTATGAGTGGCAGTTCCACCGGGGAAGTTTAAAAGTACTTATAGTCACAAACAATGATCAGGCAACTGTAAGGGAATACCTGAACAATAACGGTTATGATTTTGATATGGCTCCTGATGTAAACATGGATATGGCCAATTCATTTGGTATATCAAAATGGAATTCAGCTTCCGATGGCGCGTTTGTATATGTTGTTGACAGAAACAATAAAATCACATATGCCAGCCATGATTACAAAGGCGAAGGCGAAAAATTACGAACGGTGCAAAAGGAGCTATTCGCTCAGTTAAATATTGATGACCCTAACAACAAACTGGTTTTAAACGATAAGCTGCTTTTCCCGGGTGATAAGGCGGTTGATTTTGATTTCACTTACACAGCCTTGGGTGAGAACACACCATTTGCTGCCGGAATTGAAGGCAAGCTTAGTGATTATTTTGGAAAGAAAAATGTTATCATAGCATTTTATCCGGCGCCATTCAGTATGAGCTGCGCAATGGAATTAACCAAATTTGACGCATTCGCTGAGCAGCAGACACTGCAGAGTATATCAAACAGTCACCTTGGTACTACCGATGATGTTGAAATACTTATGATAAGCAATGCAAGCCTGGAGCTGATAGATAAATGGAAACATGATATGAAGGTGAAAAATGTCAAGCTTGTTGCCGATATGTTCGGAGCGATATCATCGCAATACAGAAGTTTTAATATGCTCGGTTATAACAACAGGACATTATTCATTATAGATAAATCCGGAATGATATCATACATTGACTGGGACTACAATGTTAATGAACAGGATTTTGGGTTGGTAAAGGATCACCTGAACCTGATAAGCGAAAAATAATTTTAAAGCATCAATTTCATAAAAACATCCCCCAGGATAAAACTAAACCCCGCTTAAAAAGCGGGGTTTTTTATTTAACTTTGTAAAAAACTATTTATCCTTTATACTCACTTAATTTTCTTCAAATAACCCTTCGGGTTAAAGCTCATAAAAAACTTTTCCCTGGAGCTGTCCGTCTCAAATTCAGGATGTGCGGGCAGGAATTTTTCCATCGCTTCCATGGGTCCCGGTCCCTGACCGAAACCGGAATACACGGGGTGACCGTTGATGTTTGAATCTTCTACCACCAAATACTGCCCCAGTGTCACAAAACCATGATAAAGCTCAAGCTCTTTATATACATGGTCACATGAGTGGTCTGAGTCAAGTATTACCATTACGTGCTTTTTATCCCTGATCATATCTCTGACTTTCGCCAGAATTTCACCGGATGTGCTGGAGCCCATCAGGTATTTAATCCTTGGATGCTGCGGCATATCGGGCATAGCATCAACATCAATAGTTATGATCTCGCCATCAATCCCCATCACATCAAACAGTTTAGCGTAATACAAAGTACTGCCGCCGTGGAATGTGCCGCATTCTATAATTACATCGGGTTTGGTTTCCCAAAGTATTTCCTGGTATATCCACAGGTCGTTGGGACACTTAAAGACCTTTTTACCCATGAAGTAAGTATCAGCCCACACCTTGCTGTAATAATATTTAGCGTGGAATTCCTCTTCAATGTTCTTAGGCGGATTTATAACCCTGTTAATTCTTGCAAGTATTCGTTTAAAAAATATCATTAATCTTTTTTAATTAAAATTTATATAACAGCGGAGATCTATTTAGCTGAAATAACAAATGCTTTTAACGGCCTCTTAAAAATTGACGTTAAAAAATTATTTGAGCAAACGTAGCAGAAAAAACTGTCTGAATTCAGACGCGATAGCGGCTGAATGAGTTTTTTTTCTGCAGTGAAGCGAAAATAATTTTAGTCAATTTTTAAACAGCCTTGACTTTTTTGGTTCTTTTTGTGTCAAGACAAAAAGAACATAACTAATTTATCAAAGGATTAGTAAATTCTTTGTTTTACTGCTGTAGAGAAATTCTACCGGCGAATCTTTAACTCTTTTGTAATATCCAATCAGGGCTAAAGCCCTTTAAAAAAGCGCTCTTTTTCCCCCGCTCTAAAGAGCGGGGCTAATCATAATCAGATATTATTGAACAACTGTACTGACACCCAAGAGGGCATATTAGCATTGTAATTATGCACAGACAGGCATTAAGGTCGCACAAAAATCTGTGCTACTATTTATCAAAAATTATAAACTTCCCTCACCAAACTTCCGGGCACTGCCCGTTAAGCTCAGATCCGCTATTCTTCTGTTTTCAATCCTGCCATTCACCAGCAATACTTCACCGCTCTGCACTTTTATTTTCACAGGTGAGCTTAATTCTTTTTTCAGCATGGCAATTATTCCCGTAGAAATTATCCCGGTTCCGCAGGCAAGAGTTTCGCGCTCAACTCCTCGCTCATAAGTGCGAAGCCTTATTGTGCCATCAGGCTGAATCTCAGCAAAGTTTGCATTCCCTCCCCGCGGATCAAAATCCTTATGGAACCGCAGCATTCTGCCCAAATTATCAACATCAAGTTTATCCATATCGCTGCAATTCAGGTAAAGCTTATTAATATCCTCGTTGATAAAAAGTATTATGTGATCTGAACCAACATTGGTATAACTTACATTCAAAAGTTTTCCTGTTTCGTCAGCAATCCTGATATCAGTCCTTACTTCTTTGGGCTCTGGAAAACCTATTGTGACTATTTCATCGCTAACAATTTCAGCGGAGTAAACATCATTAACAGCTTCAAGTGTGAACTTACGTTCATCTGTAATATCATTTTTGTATGCGAACATAGCAATGCATCTTGCGCCGTTGCCGCACATTGCGCCAAAGCTGCCATCACGGTTGTAATAATTCATCCTAACCGCTGAACTATCATTTACAGGCTTATCCGCGAATATTACGCCATCGATCTTTGGGAAGTTTTCATTGCAAATCTTAACAGTAAGCTCCATCTGTTTATCAAAAGCAATTTTTTCTGCGATGTTATTTATCATCACAAAATCATTTCCCGCGCCACTGTATAATTCGTATTTCATATCAAAAC
>CAZQYL010000159.1:4772-6157 GCA_964597425.1 uncultured Ignavibacteriales bacterium
TAAAAGACTCCCCTGTAATTTGTCTGCCTTGTAACTTTTACATCCTGCAGCTGCGGAGCTTTTATTCTCAGCTCGAACTTATATCCCCTGTAAATACCGGTTGGTACCCAGTTAAAGCTCATTTCCCAGCAATGCAGGTCGCGGTATAAAGTAATGTAAGGAGTTGAGAACTGCTGCTGAAATATATCATACCCCGCCGAAAATGTTACTTTCCAATTACGGGTTAAATTAAAATTCAGGTTACCCGAAACATTTGAGAATTTTGATATCACACTTGGGTTAGCCTGGTTAATGCTGTAATTATAGTTTAGGGTAACTGACCAGGGTATGGAAAAATCTAAAGGTTTATCACCATACATACCAACATACTCACTTTCCTGTGTGCTGGTTTCGCTCAGCTCTTCTTCGGCTTTGGTTGAATCAACACCGTCAACTATCTGCCCTCCCGCAAGTGTTGTTGATAGCGATATATTAAAATTGGTAAGCTGCGCTATTTTTTTATCTTCATTCCATAAGAACCTGTTAACCCTGCCAACCCCATCAACATACTTGTATAAATTAAAAGTCGCTCCGCCGCCTATGTTCAGGAAATCACCTATTTGTGTACGATAGTTTATACCTAGCTCACTGAACCTTAAACTATCTGCAGCAAAGTTGTAACTGATTCCTGCACCTAAATTCAGCAATTGGAATTTTTTATCTGTAGAATCGGTATCTTTAACCTTCATTTCAAATATATTACCTACTGAAAAATTCAGCGCCTGCTGCTCACCAATTGGCGCTCCGCCGAATACTTCACGCTCATAAATGGAATATTTAACTTCCTGCCCGAACTGGTTTGTATACGTTTTGTAGGCATTCCACTCGGGCTCGCTGAAATCAGGGGTGAAGCTGTAGGTAACGGCAGGAGTTACCGTATGCCTGAAGCCGCGAACTCCGAAAATTTTTGTATTAAACAGGCCTATGAGTCTTGTGGATAGTGATACACCTGTGTTAAAATACCTGAATGCTTTAAATCCCTCAACATTATTTGTAGTTACAGTGCTATCAGCGGGATTAAAAGTTTTTTCAACTGATTTGTTATACCAAATCTCCGTGTAATTAAAGAAAGGTGAAAAACTGAATTCCGATACTTTTAAAGGAGCGTTAATATTTACAGCCTGTCTTAAACCGCCCCTTGTATTCCTGTTAAAATTTCCATCAATAATTGCGGAATTAACCAAACGCTTCTCATCAATATATTTGAACTGCGAATTATAGGCATATGATATCTGTTCATACCACTTTGGGTCAAGAAATGAAGAATTTTCCCCGCGGAACGGGAAGGTCTGGCTTCGGTTAAATGAAACAAGCGGAATGGTCTGCAGAATTTCGCCCGTCGTTAA
>CAZQYL010000160.1:0-6157 GCA_964597425.1 uncultured Ignavibacteriales bacterium
CAAGATACACAGGACCAAGCTGCAAACTTTGCAGAAGAGAAAAAACTAAATTATTTCTGAAAGGGACAAAGTGCTTCACAGAAAAATGTCCGCTTGAAAGAAAAAATTATGCGCCGGGTCAGCATGGACTTTCAAGAAGAGCAAAAGTCTCTGATTATTCGATCCAGCTAAGAGAGAAGCAGAAAGTTAAAAGAACTTACGGAGTTCTTGAAACACAGTTCAGGAATTATTTCGAGCTTGCTTCCAAACAAAAGGGCAGAACCGGTGAGAACCTTGTTAAGCTTCTTGAAAGAAGACTTGATAACATTGTTTACCGTTCAGGTTTAGCTCCTTCAAGAAAGGCTGCAAGACAGCTTATTCTGCATAAACATTTTAAGATCAACGGTTCAACCGTAAATATCCCGTCATTCCTTTTGAGGGCAGGAGATTCTATCCAGGTTAAAGATAAGAGCAAACAGGTTAAGGTGTTCCATGAATCTATGAAGCGCGTTAAAGATGATATGCTGCCGGGCTGGATTTCTGTAGATAAATCTGCTTTAAAAGGAACACTCTTGGCTATTCCGGAAAGAATTGATATTCCGTTTACAGCCAACGAACAATTAATAGTTGAATTATATTCAAAATAGAAATAAACATGACAAATCAATATATTCAGTACCCCGAAAAATTAGAATTAGAAAAAGAAACTAATACACGTTATTTCGGACGCTTCACAATACAGCCTCTTGATAAAGGTTACGGCATAACTCTTGGCAACGCTTTAAGAAGGGTGCTTATCTCTTCATTGCCCGGTACAGCTATTACCGGAATCAAGGTGAACAATGTGCCTCACGAATTCACAACTATTAAAGATGTTGTTGAAGACGTTTCTGAAATTATCCTTAACTTAAAAGAAGTTAGGTTTAAACAGAACATCAAGGGCGCCAACAAAGTTGAATTAAGACTTAAAGGACCGCTTGATTTTATTGCAAGGCATATACAGGAAGCTACTGAAGACTTTGAAATTCTGAATCCCAATCATCACATTGCTACTTTAAATAAAAATGCTGATGTCAGCATAACTTTAAAGATTGGCTCAGGGATCGGTTACGTTCCCTCCGAAGAGAACAAGGATCCTGAACAGGACCTGCTTATGCTTCCGATAGATTCTATCTTCACACCTATAAAGAATGTGAAGTACGAAGTCTTAAATACAAGGGTTGGACAGAAAACAGATTACGAAAAGCTTGTACTTGAAATTACAACAGACGGTACTATCATTCCTGTTGACGCATTGACCCAGGCTGCATCAATTCTTAATGAACATGTTGCTATGTTCGAGAATTTCGGCAAGGTTACAGAAGAAAAGAAAGCTCCCGTTAAGGATGAAGAGACTGAATTCGCAAGAATAAGGAAAATGCTTCTTACAAACGTTGATGAACTTAAGCTTTCAGTGCGCGCACAGAACTGTCTCCGCTCTGCAAACATCAAAACACTTGGTGATCTTGTAAGACACCAGGAAGTTGAAATGCTGCAGTTCAGGAATTTCGGAAGAAAATCACTTGCTGAACTTGGTGAGATTCTCCAGGAAAACGGACTTTCCTTTGGCATGGACGTTGATAAATATATTAAAGAAGAAAACTAAACTAAAAGCTGGATTGAACTGATATGATACACAGAAGAAAAGGCAGAAAATTAAAAAGAACAGCTACGCACAGGAAAGCATTACTTTCCAATCTTTCTGTTTCTTTAATAAAGCATAAAAAACTGAAGACTACTTTAGCAAAAGCAAAAGAGCTTAGATTATTCATTGAACCTATAATTACCAAATCAAGAAAAGCTCTTAATTCCGCTAAACCGGAAGCCGGCGTTCATTTAAGAAGAGAAGTAAACAAATTCCTTCAGGATAAAGGCGCTATTACAACTTTGTTTAATGAGATTGCTCCAAAAGTAGCTAACCGTAACGGTGGTTATACAAGGGTTCTCAAGATGGGAAGACGTCTTGGAGATGGTGCTGAACTTGCTTTAATAGAACTTGTTGATTATAACATGGAACAGACTCCTGATAAGACTGAAGCTACCGATAAAGAAACCAAGGGTAAAACCAAAGCAAAGACTACTAAAACAGCGGCAAAGACAACAAAAACAACCAAGACAGCAAAAACCAAAAAAGCGGCAGCTACTACAGAAACAAAAAAGACTTCAAAGCCCAAAAAGAAAAAAGAAGCAGCTGAGTAATTAACATAATAAGAGGTAAGAAGCACTTATCAGATTTAATGAAAATAACAACAGCTGAATTCGTAAATAGTGTTTCAGATCTGAGCCAGCTTCCAACTGCTCATTTACCGGAAATTGTTTTTATAGGCCGTTCTAATGTTGGTAAATCATCCTTAATTAACAAGATCTGTAACAAGGCTAAGCTTGCCAAAACAAGCTCTGTGCCCGGCAGGACAAGAATGCTGAACTATTACCTGATCAATGAAGAATTCTACTTTGTGGATCTTCCAGGGTATGGTTATGCTAAGGTACCTGAACAGATCAAAACAGGCTGGCGCAAACTTGTGGAAGAGTACATAAGCACAAGAAAGAATATAAAGCTTGTATTTGAACTTATGGATTCACGCCATGACCCTACTTATCTTGACCAGTTAATGGTTAACTGGCTTGAATACTACGAAATAAACTACGCTATAGTTTTAACAAAAGCAGATAAAATTTCCTCCAATAAAATGGAGCGCCAGATCTACCGCACAAGCAAAATTGTTAGTAATGATGAGCTTTGCAAAGATTACGTACCTTTTTCAGCAATAACTGCAGAAGGTAAAGATACGGTAGTTAAACTTATCACTGAAAGTCTGAATTCATAAATCTTTTAACCGGAGATATCTTTGCTGAAAAAAAAGATATTCACCCCGGGACCCACTCAGGTCCATCCCGATGTTTTAAAAGCCACAATATCATCTGATACTTACCACAGAAGTCCTGCATTCAAGGCATTCCATTCGGATTTAAATGCCAAATTGAAGCATATTTTCCAAACCACACAAAATCTCAACATATTAACAACATCTGGTACAGGTTCACTTGATACCGCAGTAACTAATTTCTGTGAACCGGGAAGCAATGTCCTGTTTATAAACCAGGGAAGGTTTGGTGCAAGGTGGGGAGCAATCTGCAAAGCATATAACATAAATGCTGTGGAACTGCCCATAGAATACGGCAAAGTTGCAGAAGTAAGTGACCTGGAAAATGTTAACCTCGCTAATATTTCAGCAGTTCTGTTAACACACACAGAAACTTCCACAGCATCGCTTACAGATATTAAGAAACTTACCGGCTATATTAAGAGCAAATCAGATGCACTGGTGATAGTTGATGCTGTAACATCAGTCGGCGCAATTGAGTTCAGGTTTGATGACTGGGATCTGGATGTAGCTGTATCTGCTTCGCAAAAAGGACTTATGACTCAGCCGGGACTGGCAATTATTGCCTATAGCGAAAAAGCGCGGAAAAAGATGGAAACCAATCCCATGCCTAGATTTTATTTTGACCTGAGAAAAGAATACAAATCAGTAAAAGAAGATGGAGTAACTATGTGGACTCCGGCTGTTGGATTGTTTTATGGAGTTGATAAAGCATGCGATATTATTCTTGAAGAAGGACTTGAGAACCGGTGGAAACGGACACATGAGATTGCTGAATATTTCAGAAATGAATCCATTAAGAACGGATTTGGTTTGTTCTCTTCATCCCCAAGTGATGCATTAACGGCAATTACATTGCCGGGAGATATACCAACGGGCAAACTTATAAGGGCAATGAAAGAAAATTACGGAGTGCAGATGGCAAACGGGCAGGCAGATATGAAAGAAAAGATCGCAAGGATATCTCACATGGGCGACCTTGAAATGGATGATTTTGTTGAACTTAATAAGCTTCTTTTAACAGAATTCAAAAAACTTCAGTCTTGATACTTGATGAATAAAAAAGTAAAAATCTTTCTGGCAGATGATCTTCATCCCGCCGGGATAAATTTACTTAAAAAACATTTTACCATAATTTCCCTTAAAGGACTTGATAACGATACATTATTAAAAAAAATATCAACTTACGGCAATGCGTCTGATAACACGGGCGCTTTGGTTGTTAGATCAGTAAGGAATCTCGGTAAGAAGGAGCTTTCTTATATTAAAGATAGTACAAATGTTGGGTTGATCTGTACAGTTTCTGCGGGTTTTGATAACCTTGATATTTTACAGGCAAAGAAATTTGGCATAAAGTTAATGAATGTAGCCGGTGCAAACAGTACTTCTGCAGCTGAATTCACCTGGGCAATGATACTTGCTATAACAAAGCGGCTCATCAAGGCTGATTCAATGATGAAAAAAGGAGTGTTTGATTACAGCAAATTTGCCAACACAGAGCTTGAAGGCAAAACTCTCGGCATAATCGGAGTAGGGAATATTGGTTCAAAAGTTGCTAAGGTCGCAAAGGCATTTGGGATGAAAATACTTGGTAATGATATTAAACCTTCCCTGAAAAACAAATATCCGTTTATAAAGTTTGTTTCTTTAAATAAGCTGCTTTCAATGTCAGATGTTGTAACAATTCATACGCCGCTGGATAGCTCAACAAAAGACCTGTTAAATAATACCAACATTAATCTGATGCAGAAGCATTCAGCTTTAATAAACTGCTCGCGCGGAGGTACAGTTGATGAAAGAGCACTGATTGCAGCATTAAAAAACTGCAGAATTTCATATGCGGGAGTTGATGTGTTTCAACAAGAACCAGCATTCAACAAAGCCCTGTCAAAATTAAGTAATATTATTTTATCACCGCACCTTGCAGGTAAAACAGTTGAAAGCAAGGAGCGTATGGCGCTTGTTGCGGCAGAAAAGATCATCAATTTCTACAAAAAATCGGGTAAGAGAGCAAAATTAATTAATTGAAATAGACAAGAAAAATCCGTAAATTTGTCAAATTAAGCAATTTTTGGGAGGTTTAATGAAGTTCACTGTTAAGAGCAATGATCTCATCAGCGCTATAAATAAGGTTATTTCCGTCACACCAACAAGATCCACTTTACCAATTCTAAGTAATTTATTTTTCAGCCTCGAAGGCAAAGAACTCACTATCATGGGCTCTGACCTTGAAGTTTACATTGAGGTTAAAATGAATGTTGATGGTAAAAGTGATGGTCAGGTTGCACTGCCGGCAAAAAAACTTGAAACACTTTTGCAGAACCTTTCCGGTAAGGAACTGAATTTTGACCTGCAGAATGGCTATAAGACAGTTATTAAAACCAAAGGCGGTAAATGGACCCTGACTGGAGAAGATCCCAATGACTTCCCGATGCCGGCTGAAGTTGAAGACTCGAAAGAGATCGATATTTCCGGCGCGTTAATAACAAGATACCTTCCGAAGGCAATTCACGCCGCAAGCAGCGATGAGCTTCGCAGAAGCATGAACGGCGTTTACTTTGAAATTAAAAAAGGTGAGTTCAAAGTTGTAGCAACAGATGGTCATAGGCTTGTAAAGATCATCAACAGCAATTTTGAATATGAAGGCGAAAAGACTACTATGCTTGTGCCCATTAAGACCTGCCAGTTAATGACAAAGCTTTTTAAAGGCAAGCCAGGCAATGAGGCTGAACCCGCTGCCGAAGGCGAAGAGATAAGCGAGAGCCAGAAAGTAAAAGTGTTCTTCAGTAATGAATTCCTGAAATGTTCATTTAATAATGTAACAATTAACTCCAGGCTTATTGATGATACATTCCCAAATTATGAGTCAGTTATCCCGAATGACAATGAAAAAATACTTAAGGTCGCAAAGAACGATCTGATCGGTTCAGTGAAAAGGAGTATCATTCTTTCTGACCAGGTAACTAACAAGACTTCGTTCAGCATTTCTGAAAGCGAACTGAAAGTAAGAGCTGCAAATAATGAGTACGGCACAGATGCGGATGAAACTATAGACTGCAGTTTTACCGAAAGTGAAGAATTCGAGATAGCTTTCAACGGTAAATACCTGCTCGAAGCTATTCAGCATTTTGAAGCCGAAGAATTGCTGTTTGATTTTTCTACTCCGCTGAAAGCTTCAATAATCAGACCATCTGAGCAGCGTGAAAATGAAGACCTGATGATGCTTGTTATGCCTGTTAGAAATATCTGATAGG
>CAZQYL010000161.1:0-6151 GCA_964597425.1 uncultured Ignavibacteriales bacterium
TGAAATGGGAATTGAAATCCTGACAGAAGAGCAGTATCGTGAGCTGCAAAAGCTTGGAGAATTTGACCTGAAGACATCAAGCTGGATTAAAACTCCACCTGAAATAAGGAAACTTGGAGGTGCCATATTTTGTGACCGGCGCTATGATACAATATTTGTCTATCATAACGGGGCGGAGTCATATTATGCTGCAAGAGGCTTCCGCGGATTACTTAAAATATAAGAAATAACAACAGTACATGAAAAAAAGCAAAACAAATCCGAAAGTAGACTGGTATTTTAAGAAGCCTCGTAAATGGAAGGAAGAAATAAACATATTAAGAGATGTTATTTTAAGCAGAGGACTAAATGAAGAACTGAAATGGGGATGTCCCTGTTACACGCTTGAGGGTAAGAATATTATGTTGATACATGTATTCAAAGAATACTGTGCGGTATTATTCTTTAAAGGGGCTCTGCTTAAAGATCAGGAAAATATTCTTATACAGCAAACCAAAAATGTTCAATCAGGACGCCAAATGCGGTTTATCAGTCTAGCGGAAGTAAAGGAGCTTAAAACCGTACTGAAAGCTTATATCAATGAGGCAATTACAGCAGAGAGAGCCGGGCTGAAAGTAGAATTCAAAAAGACTGCTGAGTATGATATGCCTGAAGAATTTCAGATAAGGCTTGATGAAGACGCTGCGCTGAAAAAAGCTTTTAACGAATTGACACCCGGCAGGCAGCGTGGTTACCTGCTTTTCTTTTCGGCAGCCAAACAATCCAAAACCCGCGAAGCAAGAGTTGAAAAGTATATTAAACACATTCTAAACGGGAAGGGAATGGATGATTAGCGAGTCAATAAGAAAAATGTAAGGTTTTATGAACAGAATAATTTTAATCTCACATTACTTCATAAGAGCTTTATATTAAGTTTAACTATACTTTTGTTATTTTCTTCCATTGTTTCAAGAGTGTAACTTTCCCCGAACTCGAGGTCAAGAAACCGTTTAATTGAGCTTAAACTGACCGCCTTTTCATCCTTGAGTCCTTCCGAACGATCACTGATGTAATTTGTTACCGCGAAAATTAAACCGTTGCCGTTTATTAAAAGAGTTATGCTGATACCCGGTCTATCGGGAGAATCCTCCTGTGCGGTACTGAAAGTACTTTCAAGAAATGGCATAAAAAGCAAAGGGGGTACCTTTAAACCCGATGCTTCACCGGCAACTTCAAATGCTATATAACCCGGCGGATATCTTACTTCCAGAAGTTTCAGGTAATTGTTGATGTAGTTTATTTCATTATCAAGCGGAACCTTTCCGGCAGATGTTTCGTAGAGCATATAACTCATTATTTCCGAAAGGTTTTCTATGCTGTAAATTGCTTTTTCTGGTGATCGTTCGATAAGTGATCTTATGTAGGCCAGAGTATTCAGCAGGAACCTGGGATTTACCTGCGATCTGAGCAGGGCAAGCTCAACTGATATAAGCTGTTTCTCGGCTTCTTTTTGTTTCATGGTATTATTGTACCAAAGAAACGCAATTTTAATGAGAGAGCCTGATACGGCGAACATAAAATTCGTTTCAAAAAAACCGATATAATTCTTCCCGAAATTCAGAAAAAATCTCCTCCCGGTCATTTCCATAACATTTTGTAACAGTAAATATATATATAAGTAAGTAACAGGAATTGTTACAATTGTTGTGAACAGCAGCCCGTATATTATTAATAAAAATATTTTCTTTTTATAAAGATGTTTTTGTGAAATAAAAAAATAGAAAAGGTAAAAAAACGATACGAAGGAAATGATATAAATACTGAAATCTATGGCTATAACATCCCACGTTTTATTGCCTATCGAAGGAATAACCTGCAATCCTATGGATACCAGCGTGACAGCCCAGAATATTGCATGTATCAGTATTATATGATCTCTCTTCATTTTAGAGGCTGTATTATTAATTTTTTTCCTTTAACGAAATAATATCGAAAAATCTTTTTTTGTATTTATTCCCGATTGGTAACTGTTTGTTCGCAATATTGACATTCTGTCCTTCAACGCTGTCTATTTTGCTTAGTGAAACCAGGTATGATTTATGAATTCTGATAAAACCTGTTTCCGGCAGGGTTTTTTCTATGTTCTTAAAACTCTGCAGCGTTATGATGTTCACTGTTTTTGTTTTTATGATAATGTATTCGCTCAATCCTTCTATGTAAAGTATATCGTCAAAATTCACCTTTAATATTTTATAACCTGATTTAACGAAGAAATAATCTTTATCACTCTTTGGCTGATTGTGATCACTTTGAGCTTCATTCAGTGAATTACATGATTTTTCAACTGCTTTAAGGAATCTTTCGAATGAAAACGGTTTCAGCAGGTAATCGGTAACATCCAGGTCAAATGCGTCAACGGCGTAATTTCTGTATGCTGTTGTCATAATTACCTTTGGCTTCTTTTGAAGTGTTTTCAGTAATTGTGTTCCCGAGAGGCCACCCATTTCAATATCCAGGAAGATCAGGTCCACGTTATTTGACGCGAGATATTCCAGTACACTTATACCGTCATTAAAAGTTTTAATCAGTTTCAAAAAGGGAACCTGAGATATATAATCTTTGATAATATCCAGCGCCAGCGGTTCATCATCTACAGCAATGCATTTTATTATCATGATATGATCAGGTTAAGTTTAACAGTGAAAGTTTTATTCTCGTTTTTTATTACAAGGTCGTATTTATCACCAAAGAGCAGGTCAAGCCTTCGGCTGATATTTGACAGGCCAAACCCGCTGTTTTTGTTAAAGGCTTCATGGTTTTCTTTTTTATAATTTGTTATCTCAAAGTGAATTATTTGTTTTAAGACATCAATTTTAATGATTATCCCCGGTGCAGGTTTAAGTTTGTTGCCGTGTTTAAAGGCATTTTCAATGAATGGCATAAATATCAATGGCGGTACCGGTATGTTTTCATATTCACCTGATATTTTAAAATCTATAAAGTCCGGGTCGCTGTACCTTATCTTCTCCAGGTCAATGTAGTTATTGATATGCCCTATCTCATTTACAAGGGGTACAGTTTCCAATGAAGACTCGTACAGCATATAACTCATCATTCCGGATAGTTTATCGACGCTATATACTGCTTTTGAGGGCATGCTCTTTACAAGTGATTTTATGTTGTTAAGGGTATTGAATAAAAAATGGGGATTTATCTGCGCCCTGAGCATAGCCAGTTCATTCGATATGTTTTGTTTTTCGGTTTCCTTTTGCTTAACCTGAAAATTGTACCATATCAACACGACTTTTGAGAGGCTGCCCAGTATTGAAACAATTGTGAGATAAGCAGTTACCTGGTATATAGATTCAAAACCGTTAGCTATTGCATAATTAAACGGATCATCGGGAGAAAGGGAATATGCAACCGGAAGAAATAATATAAAAGTAAATACAAAACCTGAAACTGACAGGTACAATAAACCGGTAATAACAAGAAAGATCATCCCTTTTTTATTGAATCTGCCCGGGGTAACTAAAAAATAGAATAAATAAAATGTGAAGATATTGAAAATCATTCCCAGAAACGAGCTTGTCAGTACAGCTAAAAACAGTGTGTTGCCGATAAACAGGAATGCATTTAGTATGGAGATGGATGATATAACTATCCAGAAGACAATATGAAGTTTTATGATAGCTTTATTTCTCATAATAACACTTAACAAAAATAGTAAATATCAAAAATTAAAAATAACCAATTTAAATGAACCCGCCGGAATATTAAGTGAAATTACTCAATTCTGCTGCAAAGCATAAAAAAACACCCCCAATTTCGCTTATTAAACATATCCATTCACAGAATATTCGTTACGATATACAGGAAATGATTTTCGCGTACATTTTGATTCGATTATATTTATATAAAACTTTTAGCTGCAATACAAAGCATTAAAATAATGAAAACAATAATCTCAGCAATCTTTTGTTTAATATGTCTCTGTTCCACTTTTGCTTTGCCAATTAATGTTGATAGTATATTTCTGTGGGGTAACCAGCCTGATTCAATACCGGGAATTTTTGGGAAAGGTTTAATTTCTGTTGAAGACAGGTATGAATATGGCGTTGCAATTTCTCCCGGCTACGATGAAATATTTTATACAGCCACTCAGCCCGGAGATGGTTTAATGGTTATGAGAAAAAATGATAATGGAACCTGGCAGGCTCCTGTGACTGCCAATTTAAGAAGAGACAATAGCCCGGAGCAGGAAGCATTTTATACACCTGACGGGAAAAAACTCTTTTTTTCTTCTGATGTAAATGATACTACGCGACTTTGGTATTCTGTTAAAGAAAAAACAGGGTGGTCAGCCGCGAAAATTCTTGAATCACCGGTTAATGATAATTGGGTTTTTTGGGCGACCTTTACAGGCAGCAATACTATGTATTACACTAATATTAGTGCTTTTAAAATTTACCGCTCTGATCTTGATGATGGTATTTATAAAGAAGTTGCGTATTCAGGTATCAGCTTTGGTATACATCCATCTGTTGCTAAGGATGAAAGCTACATTCTTTTTGATTATAAAGGTGATATTTATATATCCTTTAAAGATGAAAATAATATATGGATGGACCCTGTAAAACCCGGTGAGTTGATAAACACTTCCTATACGGAATCCTGCCCATCGTTATCACCGGATGAAAGATATATTTTCTTCAGCCGTTATAACGATCTAAACGGGAAAAGTGATATTTACCGGGTCAGATCAAGTATGATAGTAAATTCAAGGAGTTGATATTTTTTCATATATGAGTTAAAAAAAACTTCAGTAAGTTATTTCAATAATGTTATGAAAACAATAATTCTTTTAATTATTTTTACAGCCCTGTTAAACACCTGCTTCTCACAGCCAATTCCGGCTGATAGCATGTACCTGGGGCAAGTACCCCCGGGCAATACGCCTAAAATATTTAACCTTCCCAAAAGCACCGGCTCTTTTACTGCGGAAAGGATTGCAATATCCAATGATGGCAAAGAAATATATTTTTCAGTAATTAGAAATTATTACCCCACTTCAGGTGACACCATAAAATTTTATAAATATACGGATAACAGGTGGCAGGGTCCGTTCAGTATTTTCAGTAATCATCTGGCACCGGCATTTTCGGTAACGGGAGATACATTGTTTATTCAAAACAACAGCATGATCTATCAAACTTTATATTCATATAGGATTTCCGGCGGGTGGAGCGAACCGAAGAGAATTTTATACGGTCTCAATAATGCTCATTACCTGCAGGTTACCAATAACGGGAATTATTATATTTCATCTACCCCGGCAAATGGATTAGGAGCAACCGATTGGTGCAGGTTATCGACCAATGGTTCAGATACTTCTGCGGTAAGTTTAAGGCTGCCTCTTAATAATGCAGTTGATAACCTTGATTTTTACATAGCAAGGGATGAATCGTATATGATTATTGCAAAAAATGCGGGGTCTAATTCAAAGCTGCATATCAGTTATCACAAAAGTGACGGGAGCTGGACCAATCCCAAAAATCTTGGCTCTGCGATAAACTCAGGACTTGCAGCATGGGGACCTTATGTTTCACCTGATGATAAATATTTATTCTACACAACAGGAACCAATCCTAACTATTCTGATACTTATGTTTACTGGGTAAGGTTTGATAATATGAGAGACAGCTTAAAATATACAAACTACATCCCGTATCTTAAAAACCAGGTACCGAATTTGACAGATACCAATGGTACCCAATTTACTTACATAATTCCTGAGAGCACTTTTGTTGATGATGACGGGAATAATACTCTAAGATATTCTGCTTCATTAAGCAACGGTCAGCCACTGCCTTATTGGTTGAGTTTTGATTCCATTACAAAGACTTTTTCAGGAATAATTTCATCATCAGTTTCACTCAATTTAAGGGTTACAGTTACTGATACTGCAGGTGCAGGTACATCATGCACGTTTTTGCTGAATGTTATTCAGCAAATTGGTTTAGACCCTATAAATGAAGCAGTGCCAGGTGAATACCGCCTGATTCAGAATTACCCTAATCCGTTTAATCCTAACACAAGTATTCTGTTTGATATTCCAAAGCAATCACAAGCAATACTGAAGGTATATGACGTAACAGGCAGGGAAACAGCA
>CAZQYL010000162.1:0-1548 GCA_964597425.1 uncultured Ignavibacteriales bacterium
AAGTTTTCGGGGTCAAAGTAATCAGCGCCCCAGTTGCCGCGCCAGAAAGGAAGCTCGCCCCCTACCTGTGATGAGCGCATTGTTGATGCCTGCATAAAATCAAGCTGGGCATCAATGCCAATGTCTTTCAGCTGAGCCTGTACTGATTCACCAATTAACTTCTGTGTATCATCATTTGATACTACAAGCTTTACGGATAACCCTTTACCATCGGGGTAGCCCGCTTCGGTTAGAAGCTGTTTGGCTTTGGCAACATCGTAGCTGTATCCCTTCAGATCTTTGTTGAAGCCCGGCATACCGGGCGGTATTGGACCGTTTACTCCCGGCGTTCCGCGAAACTTAAGCACGTAATTTATAATTTTAACTCTATCTATAGCATAATTTATCGCCTGGCGTAGTTTGCGGTTATCCGTAAGCACATTGTTCTTTCCGCCGGGTACGTTTTTATCAAGCTGAACTCCAAGGTAAACAGTATTCAGCCATGGCTGTTTAACGAGCTCAAAGTCATACTCAGGTTTCAATTTACCGTTCTCGTCGGTAATTTGACTTAACACTTCGGGAGATGGTTCATAATAGTCAAACTTGCCCTGCTGGAAATCGAGGAAGGCGGTTTCACTGGATTTGATAAAGTTTACTTTAATTCCATCAAGATACACTGCGGGCTTGCCCGCTTTGTTCAAATTCCAGTAGTTCGAATTCTTCGCCATTTCAAGCTCACGGTCAACTTCCCACTTCACGAATTTAAAGGGACCCGTGCCAACCGGATTGTAGCCGAAGTTATCCTTGTAATACTCAACAGCTTCCTTAGGGTAAACAAACGCATATGGCATTGTGAGTATACTTAAAAACGGAGCGAATGGTTTTGTAAGTGTTATAATTAGTGTTGAATCATTGGGCGCCTGGATGCCGGTAATTTCTTTTACATTGTTATACTTTTCTTTAATTGAGGTGATGTACTCTATAGCGCCTTTGACCTTATCACGAAATAGCCATGCGCCGCGTGTTTTGGTGGATGGGTCGCAGACCCGCTCAAAGCAATACTTGAAATCACTTGCCTTCACTTCCCTGCCCTTGCCATCAGGGAAACATGGATTATCATGGAAGAAAACGCGCTTACGAATGGTGAAGGTATATGTTAACCCGTCCGCAGATATGCTGTGTGATGATGCGAGGTTATCTTCAAGGTTCATAGCTTGCGAATATTCCAGCAGCCCTTCTGTCATCTGCTGCAGCGGCCAGCCTGTGGGGTAGTTGCTGCACATTATTGGATCAAGGTTCTCTATCCCCTGCGATTCATTGTACCGGAATATATTGGATGAGGATTCCTTTTTTGAGCATGACGAAAGCAGCATTGTGAAAAGTATAATCGTGATAACGAGAGTGATATTGGATTTCATTTTTACTATGATTGTTGGTCAACTGAAAAACCAGTCAGGCAAGACCATTTATGCCGGTTAGTTTTGTGATATTATTATTATCAGCAAAGATATGAGTTTAATGAGAAAGATAAAATTTAAATAAATGTTCCGGATATAGAACACGGATTTG
>CAZQYL010000162.1:1648-3193 GCA_964597425.1 uncultured Ignavibacteriales bacterium
AACAATATACCCGATATAAGTTAGGGTAATATCGTAACTAAAATTTATATTTGTAAAATTAACCATGTAAGAAAAAGTGCTTCAGCCAATTCAAAAAAACATATTCATTTACAAGTTTTTAAGCGGGCTATCCCCGGTGGGATTCAGCAAATATACTATTTGCTATGTTTCGTTTAAGCCAAAACAGGATAAACATTACTTTGGCGTAATTGAAAACGGTGAGTTCCGCGAGAAGCTGGAAGGCAAGATAGTGGTTAAATCATGGAAAGAACTTCCTTCAAAATTCCCGGTTTGTATACTGGGTGATTATTCTGTATGCCCTGATTCATTCAGTGGTATCGTTATGATTGATAACTCACAGGCGCTGGATAATCCCAGGAAATACATTCCAAAAATACTTACCTCATTCAAGAACCGTTCAACGATTCTTTTGAACCAGTTCCACGGTACACACGGCAGGGTATTCTGGGAAAATAACTACAGCGAAATTACAATTGATAGTGTTGAGTCGTTTAACAAGGCGCTTAACCTGTTGAAAAAAGATAATTGAAATAAAGATTTTAACTGTGCTTAGTTAATTAATAGTTACACTACTCAATTAAAAAGAGCGTTCCGGTTGGACGCTCTTTTTTTATTTCTTTCAAAAAATCATTTGATGATAAATCTTTGAATATTACATTTCGCAAATCAATTGATTTTAGAGGATCAATGTCTGGATGCCTGCCTTCGCAGGCATGACAAAAAAAATCAAACAGACTTTAGTTTTATCAGTGCTTCGGTGCCTTCGTTTAATTTGCTTGTAATTATAAGTTCACCTTTATGGGCATCAATAATTTTTTTGCAGATTGAAAGTCCCAGCCCGAAACCGCCTGTAGTTCTTGAGCGTGATCTATCAGCCCTATAAAACGGCTCGAAAATATTTTTCAGGTCTTCCTGTGATATTCCGGTTCCGGTATCTTTAAAGCTTATCAGTACACTTCCCTTTTGCTCGCTTATAGTAATATCAATTATGCCTTCGGAATACTTGAGTGCATTATCTATCAGGTTACGGAAGACTACCTGAAGTTTATCCATATCAATAATCGCGTATATCTCTTTTCCGGGCTTGACAAAGTTCAGCCTTGACTGGTCGTCATATTCAAGCACAGTTTCCTCAAGCAGCTCCGCTGCGTCGGCCTTTTCAGGCTTAATGTGATTGAATCCTGCATCAGCTCTGTAGTTTTCAAGCAGACCCGTTATCATTCTTTCCATCTCCAGAACATCTTCTTCAATTTTTTCTTTTGATGAGCCCACCTCGAGTCCGAGCTTTATTCTTGTCAGCGGTGAACGAAGCTCATGCGATACATCAATCAACAATTGTTCTTTTGATTTTATCGAACTGTTAATTTTATCTGACATTTCGCCTATAGAATCAGCAAGCTCACCCAGCTCGTCTTTTCTGCCTTTTGGAAGCTTGACGTCATAATTCCCTTCTCCAATGCTTTCAACAGCATTAGATAGTTCTTTTAGCGGACTGAAAAGACTTCTTAGCAGGAAATACAGGAT
>CAZQYL010000162.1:3293-6063 GCA_964597425.1 uncultured Ignavibacteriales bacterium
AGGTCATCACATATCTGTTTAGCTTTTATCGTATCGGGAGGTACACCAATTTCATATATAAGGCTGCGCTCCATTCGGCGCGAAAAATCACGTAGGAATTTGCGCGGTTTTTTATCCGAGGTTGCTTCGAAAACAAACAGCACTATTACATTAAGCATAATACCGAAAACAAATACTATCAGTATCAGCTTAATGAATATGGAAAGATTTGGTAATTTAAGTTTCAACTAAATGCTCCTCTGCTCACTTTGATGCCTCTTCGAGAAAGAACATATAGCCTATGCTGTGCACGGTTTTTATCACCTGCTCCTTATCCTTTTTGCTGCCAAGAGACTTGAACTTATTTCTTAAGCGCGATACCATCACATCAACCGAGCGGTCAAATGACATCCAGGAAATTCCGCGTGTGTTCTGCATAATTTCATCACGCGAGAGCACCTTCCCGTTATTCTTAACAAACAGGAGCAGAAGTTCATACTCAGTTGAAGTAAGCTCCATATCTTTATTATGGAATGAAGCAGTTCGTTTATTGGGGTCAACAATAAGATCCTTAAGCAGAATGTTCTCGTTCTTTTTGAGCTTCATTTCACTTCTGCGCAGAACGGATTGAATTCTCGCTAGAAGTTCGCGCGGCTCAAATGGCTTGGGCATATAATCATCAGCGCCAAGCTCCAGGCCAACAACTTTATCGGTCACCTCTCCCCTGGCAGTAAGCATTACAACCGGGGTTTCGTGGTCTTTCCTTATCTGCTTAACGGTTTCAAAGCCATCCATTTCCGGCAGCATCACATCAAGTATGATAAGGTCATAATGATTGTTCTTAAGCTTCACCAGGCCATCTTTGGGATTTTCAACCGCAGTGGTCGCAAAATTATTTTTCCCTAAATATTCCTGCAGAAGCTCATTTAACTTCGCATCATCATCTATTATCAGTATTGATTTTGACATTATATATTAGCTGCTCTTTCTATTTATCACTTTTTTCTTCAAACAAAGGGGGATTCGCTCCCCCCTTTAGTTATAAAAATACATATCAATAAATACAGTTACTACACATAAAATGTTTCACTTATCTACGATCACTGCTTGCCGTCTTCTTTTTTGAACTTATCACGCATTTCGCGTTTCTTTTCGTGGAATTCCTTCATCTTATCAACAGCTTTATTACGCTGATCAGGGGTTAAGATAGCGTGAAATTTAGCGGTCTCATCAAGCATGAACTGTCTCATTTCATCACGCTCGGCATCACGTTTTTTCATTAGCTCAAGTGCCTTCGTTTTATCAAAGGTATCTCCGCGGAACATCTGCATCATTTCTTCCATCTCGGCTTTCTTGTCCTCTTTTTTTCTTGAATCCATCTTAGCCTGTATTTCATCTTTCAGTTTATTGACTTCAGTTTTCTGCTGCTCTGTCAGATCAAGATCTTTTACAGCCATTTCCATTAAAAAACCCAATGGACCGTGAGGTCTGTGTTTATCATAAAATCCTTTTGCGAAACCAAGTCCGGCAATACCTGTTATCAGGACTATAAGCAGAATTGAGCTTACTATAATTTTTTTCCTTCTGTTTGGTTTCTTTTTGGGTGCCGGTTCTGTTATTTCCGGCGGATTGTTGAACGTATTCATATCAGACATTTTTTAATGCTCCTTTAATTTACCAGCAATATATTACAGCTGTTTAATTTATTAACTTTACTTTCATTACAAAAATAGAGTTAACCATTACAAATATTATGATTTTAATGTAATTATACTGTAAATAAATGTTACAGTGCTCAGCATACAAATTCAGAAAATATTGGGCTAAAAAAGTCTTAATTTCTTACTATTTTGCGTAAATAACTTGGTGAATAAATGAAAAAGATTACTGCTTTTTTTCTCTTTATCCTCTTAATTAACTCTTCATTTGGACAGGATACATTTTCTATTACTGCAGTTGATCCTATAACCGGACTTGTAGGCAGCGCAGGAGCATCATGTATTGCGGGCTCAATTATTCTGAGCGATGTACATCCCAACCGCGGAGTGATACATACACAGGCGCAATACAATTCTACAAACCAGATTATAGGCCGCAACTTAATGAATCTCGGGTTTACACCTCAGCAGATAATTGATTCTCTGGTCGCTCGAGACAGCAATCCGTTTATCAGGCAATACGGCATTACAGATTTTGTCGGTACAACTATCAGAACAGCTGGTTATACCGGCGTGAATTGCACAAATTATAAGAATCATAATCTAGGACCCACATTTACAGTACAGGGGAATATATTACTCGGTCAGCAAATACTTGATTCAATGTATAACCGTTACCTGAATACACCCGGTACAATGGCAGAAAAATTAATGGCTGCCCTTCAGGGTGCGAAAGTACCGGGGGCAGATACAAGATGTTTGGTTACTAACAGATCATCAATCTCAGCATTCATCAGGGTTGCTAAGCCAACTGATCCGCAAAGCGGTCCGTACTGGCTTGACCTGAACGTGCAGACCGTTCCGGCGCCAATGGACCCAATTGATTCACTGCAGATATTATTCAACCAATGGCAAACAACGGGAATTTCAAACAACCAGGGAATTTACCCCGAAACATTTTCGCTTGAACAGAATTACCCAAACCCTTTTAACCCGGTAACAAACATTACTTTTGATATTGGTACACTTTCATTTGTTAAACTTGCAGTGTATGATATCAGCGGAAAAGAGATTGCAGTGCTTGCTGATTATAATTTCCACCGCGGAAGGTACACAATTAATTTTGATGCATC
>CAZQYL010000163.1:0-1869 GCA_964597425.1 uncultured Ignavibacteriales bacterium
ATATTTGATACCATTACTTCAAGCAATATCTGAAAGTTTCTTATCTTTTGCAGTGTAATATTGGTTCTGAAATCAAATACTGCACCTGCCAGCCTGCTTTCTCGGGTAATAAGCCCTATATGTGTTTCATTGGCATAGTATGCAACATAAACCTGTGACCGGGTTGACCCGAACATTCTGAATGGATACCTGAATTCAGCATTCAGATAAGTACCCTTTAGAACGTTATTTGGCAGCTGTTTAGTTGTATCACCATTTTCATAAAACTTGTACTGCGGACCCAGGGCTGAAGTTGAATAGCCGCCGTATTTGATATCACTCAGTACTCCAACTTCCAGAAAATTACCAAGAGGGATCACATAGCTCAGTTCTATCGCTCTGAGCGGCGAAAAAATATTGTTGTACTGTTTCCACGGATAATTGTCGCCGGTTTCTTTATTAATGGTATGCGTGTTCAGATTATCAATGGTTGTGTTGTAATTAATGCTTACCCCAATTATATTCATACCAATACTCACAAGGTCACTTTCAAAAGGAGCACTGTATTTGTTCCCAATTCCGAATGTAAACCCTATCGATCTTTTAAGCGGGATGCCAAGCTTCTCACCGCCGAAAAGCTGAAAATACGGATTTATATATGCTGTCGTACTTCTAATTGATCTCTCTCTTTTAGGCGGAGCAACAAATTCCTTTATCTTGATCTGTCTTATCACATCCAGAAACACACTTGCGTAATCAAGCCGTTTGGCATTCATGTTCTCTTTATTGGTACCTGTCCAGTTGATAAGACCATCCTGCACTTTTTTAGAAAGCTGGCTCCACGCGTATCTTTGAGCCGAAGGATCTGATTCATCACCAAGTACTACATACTGGTTCTGTGTATTACCATCCATCAGATTCACTACAATTGTATAACTTTCAAGTTTAGGGTCAATTCCCATATCATCCTGTCCGGTTATGAAGATACTGTCATCTTCGGCCCTGGCAAATATCTTAAAGTATTTCCATGTTCTCGGATTACCGGGATCATCTTCCTGCTGCGCAAAAACTTTTCCTGCGAAGAGTGAAAGCGTGAAGATCAAAAGGGCTGTTATTCTAAATAAGGAGTTCATAATAATGTTATAATTAATTAAGTAAAAGTTTTTAAAATTCTAAAAATGCAAACCTTCGGCATATAAAATAATTTCAGCTGTTATTAAAAGAGCGCTATAAAGGAAGGAATGCATTTAATATTCATATACAAAAATACACCGTATTTACGTTAGCTGTTAGTGCATTTTGTACGATAATCATGTCATCAATTGAACTACATTAATTTCATCGTAAAATTATGTAAATATTATACTTGCACCGGCTGATTTTTCGTAAAACTCTCCCACTGTAATTACTTCATCAACCTGAGTGCAAAAATCTTCTTTCTTTAGGTGGAACATATCAACCGAAGCCTTGCAGGCATATATATTACAGCCGGCATCGTGTATCATCTCAAGAAATTCCCTCACAGGCGGTATATCAATTTTTTCCATTTCTTTTTCCATCATATGAGTAGCAAGCGCACTCATTCCCGGCAACGAACCTATAAGCGTCGGCATATGCATAGCGGGGTTTCCAACGGTCGCAACTTTAATATGGTCCATCTTTTTATCTATGATAGCTTCCATCCCGAAGAATGTAAAAAATAAGTTAGCTTCAATGCCTTCCATTCGCGCACCATTAGCCATTATCAAACCCGGGTAAACTCCTTCAAGTGACCCTTTTGAAACAATTATAGATACTTTTTTTATTGGTTCGTACTTATTTTCTTCTGACATCATATCACCTTCTTTTTTGCTTTTTTGATTGACGTTTGACATTTCACGTTTGACGTTT
>CAZQYL010000163.1:1969-6048 GCA_964597425.1 uncultured Ignavibacteriales bacterium
CGCGCTGCTTTTTTAGCAGGACCTTTTGGGAACAATGCATATAACTCTTTTGTATCAACACCGCTTTCTTTTGTTAGCTTGCGGATTGACGGCGCATCACCGGTATCTGTGTACACTTTGCGCATATAATTTATAACCTGCCAGTGTTTTTCATTTAGTGTTTCAATGCCTTCTTCTTTGGCAAGTTCTCCGGCAATTTCTTCATTCCAGTCTGATAAATTTGCCAGGTTTCCATCTGCATCTATTGCCAGTGTTTTACCAAGTATAACTATTTCTGCAACTGCTGCTGACATTTCTATATTCCTCCCGAGAGCTTTGTTATTTGCTGCTCATCTGTAATAAAATCATCTGATTTGTAAATATCGTCAAGGATCTTTCCTTTTAATGACATATTCGGTCCAATAGGAAGCTCTTTGCCTTTGAGCAGAACATTCCAGTAAGCCCACCTGAACATAAGTTTGCCCAGGTGATTCATTCTTGTTTCTTTAAGAAGCGAGAACGGACCCATATGCGCCATCGGGAAATTCCCCGGCATTGGTTCAACATCGTAATTGAAATCAATTAAAAACGCCTTGCCGCGGCCTGATTCAATAAAGCAGTTTGCATGGCCATCAAACCTAGCAGCAAGCGGCTCGGCGTGTATAAAATGTAAAATGTTCTCTGTTAGTATTTCAGATTCAAAATGTGCAACCGAACCGGCTTTACTTGCGGGTATGTTGGTTGCATCACCTATTACAAATATGTTCTTATGCGCAATTGATTGCAGAGTATGTTTATCAGTCGGTACAAAATTCAGTTCATCACCAAGTCCGGAAGTTTCAATATAATCAGCTCCTTTATTTGTCGGTACAGTCACCAGCACATCGAACTCAATTTCCCGTTCATCCCATGAAATAAGTTTTTTCTCATCGTTATCAATTCTGCCTGTGTTAAATTCCGCAACAAGCTCAATACCTTTATCTTCAAGGAAGTGTCCAAGCACTTCAGCGCACTTATGCTTTGTGAAAGCTTCGGCAAGAGGTGTGACATACTGAATGTGAACCTTTTCCCGGATCCCTCTGTCTTCAAAGAATGCATCCGCA
This sequence comes from uncultured Ignavibacteriales bacterium, assembly GCA_964597425.1. GTDB lineage: Bacteria > Bacteroidota > Ignavibacteria > Tepidaquicellales > OLB5 > OLB5. Next base: position 3,052 of record CAZQYL010000163.1, read on the forward strand.
AGGAAAGCAAATTCAAGCGGAGCCACAGGACACTTAATTGGCATCTCTGTAATATTGATCACAAGTTTGCCGCCATCCCAGGTTTTGAATTTTTCTGCAAGCGCTTTAGCGCCATCTAGAGTATAGAAATCGAAAATATCTTTTTTCCAGAGTTCACCTGTCAAACCCTCTGTTTCTTCAGGGGCAAGTTTTGAACCTGTTGCAATTATCAATATATCGTAATCAAGGGTAATTCCATTTTGAAGGTGGACCTTGTTATATTCAGGAATCACTTTCCATATTTCGGAATTTATCATGTTCATTCCCTCAGGAAAGAACTTTTCTTTCGGTTTTACAACATCAGATTCTGTATAAACGCCAAACGGAATAAATAAAAATCCGGGCTGGTAGTAATGTGTTTTTTCATTATCAACAATTGTCAGTTTCCATTTGTTCAGGTCAATAGCTTTATGCAGCTTGTTAAGCATCATTGTACCTGCAGTACCCGCGCCAAGTATTACCAGATTTTTCATTTGAGTTTCCATCTTTACTTAACTTACTATACAAAATTAAGCCTAAGTATGATTGTACCAAATGATATATATCAATGGTTCATATGATTGTAGTCATAAAGTAAAGTTATGATATTGCCTTATTTAACATATTGGCAGGGAGAAAAAGCAGGAAATAAACTGCCTCGTATCAGGTAATTTATTTGCCTTCCAAAATGCGCTGAGCCAGATAAACAGGAAGCCCTTCTTTATATATCTTTATGCTTGCAGATGCTCTGTCATACTCAACTCTTATATTCGAATAACTAAAGTCATCAGTTTCAAGAAAACCGAATGATAATTTATTATTGCTATCGCGGGGCTGACCCACGCTGCCAACATTGATGATATATCGATTGTTTGTATTCAGTTTTCCTTCAGGAACAATTTTTACTCCGGAATCAGAGCTTTCAAATACAACGGGTCTGTGTGAGTGACCAATGAAACAAACTTTTTCAGTGAAAGCATCAAAATTTGCCAAAGCAGCATCTTCATTTAATACATAACTGTAAGCGGAAGGTTCAAACGGAGAGGCATGAACAAAAAATAGATTATTTTCTGAGTGAGTAAGAGAAAGGGACTTTATATAATTCAGATGGACAGGATCAAGGACTCCCCTTGTATGTACAGATGATATCCTCGCAAACTCCCTGAACCGGTCTGAAATTGAATGCTTATACTGCGCTTCATCGTGATTGCCAAGCAGCACAACATCACAATTATTTTTAATTATTGATATAACTTCATTAGGCTGGGCACAGTAATCAACCAGGTCACCCAGGCAAATTACACGGTCAGCTTTTAATTTTTCAATTTCCCTGAAGCAGGCTTCGACTGCTTCAAGATTTGCATGAACATCTGATATTATGGCGTATTTCAATAAATTTTCCTGTTAAAATTACACTATTCACATTACAAATTTAATCGTAATTGCGAATAATTCATAGTAATAAATAGCAGCAAGTAGTATATTGAAACTATTTCACAAATACTGGTAAGTTCGGATTCTGTAAAATGATTTTGTAAAAAATAATCAGGAATAGGAGTCTAACAAAAATGACAAAACTAACAAAAATAGCAGCCGCTCAACTTACACCTGTATTTCTTAACAAAGAAAAAACGATTGAAAAAGCTTGCGAAGCTATTTCCGAGGCCGGGAAGAACGGTGCAAAATTTATTGTTTTCCCTGAGGCATTTATTTCGGGTTACCCTGATTGGGTATGGCTTATCCCAAATAGTAAAGGGAAGATGCTAAATGATCTATATGTAAGACTTGTAGAAAATGCAGTTTCTGTTCCGGACGAAAGTACCGATAAATTGTGTAAGTCAGCAAAAGCGGCTGGAATAAATGTAGTAATGGGAATGAATGAAAGAAATACCGATAAAAGCGGCGCAAGCCTTTATAACAGCATTTTGTTCATAAGCGATGAGGGAAAAATAGCAGGAATACATCGCAAACTTATGCCTACCGGCGGAGAAAGATTGATTTGGGCGCAGGGTAACGGTGCATCTCTTAGAGCATATGACACATCTGCAGGTAGAATTGCAGGACTCATTTGCTGGGAAAACTTTATGCCATTAGCCAGAACAGCAATTTATGAAACCGGGGCGCAGATATTGGCTGCACCTACATGGGATAAAAGCCCGAATTGGCTGCAAAGTATGCAGCACATATCAAGGGAAGGTGGATTATTTGTAGTGAGCACCTGTATGGCAATAAAAATTGATGATATACCGGATGATTTTGAATTTAAGAAATTATACACTGAAGGAATAGAGTGGATAAACCCCGGCAACAGCTGCATTGTTGATCCAAAGGGACAATTTCTGGCCGGGCCATTGAATGAAAAGCAGGGTATTTTATATGCAGAATTGAATATGAACGAAATTATAGAAGCAAAGCGTATGTTTGATGTTGCCGGACATTATTCAAGACCTGATGTTTTCAATTTTAGTATCAATAAATAGAATCCAAATACTCTGACTGATAATTCAACATGGTAAACTGCTCAACCTCTAAATGGAAACAGTAAGAAACATGTATGGTTTGGCAAATGCTGAGCAAGGATTTTCGCTCTTCTTTTCTGCTATTATTTTTAACGGCTCTTCTTAAAGATTATCTGCTGTTATTGGTTATTCAAATCTTGTCTCACCTTAAGCTCTCCTCAAGCGCAGTTCCTGCATCCGTTTTCTCATCGCGATATTTAATTATTACGGGAGTGTAAACCGAAAGATGATTTTCAATGCCATACTGATTTACAAGCGGCCTTGAACCCGCAACTACTACTGCTCCCTCCGGAATAACCAGCGGTTCATCTTTTGTTTTGCGGTAAATTTTTCCTTTAACTGTATCGTATACCGGGGTTGAGCCTGTTATGATACAGCCTGCACCTATCACCGCCCGGCGCTGTACAATTGTACCTTCATATATTCCGCTGTTGCCGCCTATCATTACTTCATCTTCAAT
>CAZQYL010000164.1:0-6043 GCA_964597425.1 uncultured Ignavibacteriales bacterium
TACAATATCAATTTTTATGTAAATGGTTCAGTCAGCGGTTCTACCCAGGTACTTTCAAATGCTTGGGTAACAAACACAGATCCGCTAAAGATCGGGGGAACTTCCGGGGGATTTACAACTCAGTTCTTTAATGGTTTCATTGATGAAGTAAGGTTCTGGGATCCCGAACGAACAGCAATGGAAATTAAGGATAACCGGTTTGTCGGAATAGGCGACGGAGCGAATTCCAACAGCTCGGCAGCTTTAACAAGTTCATCATCTTATGTAAGTTTGATAGCTTCATGGAGTTTTAATACATCAGGAACTGCTTTTGATTATATTAACGGACTCAACGGAACATATACAGGTTCCGCATTTTCACAGCAGGCATTAGGCAGTCAGCCGATGCCTTATAATTTTGCTTTAAGATGCCCGGGAGCAGGGAACAACTCTTTTGTAACAATACCGCATAATACAAATTTTAATCAAACAACAGATGGTACTATCGAGGCTTGGGTCTATACCGCGGTTAACAACCAGCAAAAGGTAATTGTCAGCAAAGGAAATACAAGCAATGTTTCTTACCTGTTTGGAATGGCAAGCAACGGAAAACTTTTTGCCCGCTTTGGCACATCTGTTACAACTAATAATGATGGTGTGACATTACCGTTGAATCAGTGGGTTCATGTTGCATGGACATGGTTCCTGAATGCAGGATCATTTTCTGTTACTTTTTATGTGAACGGTCAGGTTTCCGGTACACCACTTTCAAACGGTGGTACATTTAATGTTAATTCTGACCCTATGACAATAGGCAGCAGCGCTGCTTTTACTTTCGAAACATGGAATGGCTATATTGATGAAGTAAGATTGTGGAGCGATATAAAATCTATTGACTGGCTTAAAGCCAACATGTTCGGTTCCATTCGCGGAAAAACTAGTACTTCAGGGTTGGTTGGCGCGTGGAATTTCGACGGCAATCTTCTCAACAGGTCTTCACTTGCAGGTATAAACGGATCATTCAATACAGGCGGAACAAACGATTGCCGCCTTAGCGGTTTTGTAAATGAAACAACAGCAGGCGCTTTAGGACCAGCTTATATAGCACACAACACGGTTGTGAACAGGCTCGCTTCGGGGAATCCTTTCCCGGGCGGATTTGCAGTGCGCGCACCATTTAAAAATATACCGGACCTTATTACAATAAAAGATACTATCACTTTAGGAGGAAACGCATTCGCTAATTCAGTGGAAGTATTCCTGTCTGTAAGGCATCCATGGGTCGCAGATCTTACTATTGCACTTACTGCACCCAACGGGCAGGTAAGAGAGCTTACTTCTGGTAATGGCAGCTCAGGCGATCATATTCTGACATTCTTTGTCGATGGTCAAACAAGTGTAACCAATACTTCCTACCTGCCGCCCTGGTCAAACATATGTGCAGCAGAACAGACTTTCGGGAATTTCGGAAATTCACTTGCCCAGGGAAACTGGGTTCTCACTGTCAGCGATGTTGCTTCCGGTGATCTTGGCGTATTGCAGGGTTGGGGTATAAGGATAAACAATGGTGTTACCGGCAATCAGCAGGTTGGGAATACTCTGCCTGCCAAATTTTCATTGTATCAAAATTACCCAAATCCGTTTAATCCTGCTACTACTATAAAGTATGATATAGCAAAGAACTCGGATGTAAAAATAGCTTTATATGATATTTTAGGAAGGGAAGTTCAGATTCTTGTAAACCAATTCCTGAATGCGGGTACATATGAGGTCAATTTGGACGCTTCTAACATTGCTACAGGGACGTATTTTTATAAAATAAGCGCAGGTAGCTTTACTGATATCAAAAAGATGGTTATCATCAAATAAAATTCAGCTGTTAAGCTTTAATTGTTAACCCGGTTCAGTATATTGAACCGGGTTTTTTATTATACGTTGGCGATTTCAATACAAAAGTCACTTTACCTGAAAATATATATAAGGAGTTCCGTTTTGTGTAATGCAGCGGTTATTGTAGTAAATAGAATCATATACTTTCCAGCCCCCGGGAATATCAAAATTAACTTTTCCCTTGTATATACCTCCTCCAAGGTAAACCGGATTCACGTTTCCTTCCGAAGTATGGTTTAGTGAATCAAGTTTTGGCGTGATAAACATATTGGCTGAGTTTACCTGAGTGAAGTTAACAAAATCCGGAGATTCATGAAGCAGGCATGAAAAATCGTTTAACCCTCTCACCGGATCAATTGGTGCTGTCATGGTTATCAGATAACTAAGCTGCGCACCAATATCAGTAAAGATCTTGAATTTCGTCCTGGTATCCCATCCGGCATCAAAATTTACCGAATCAATACTGAACTCGTCATTATAATTATAGTAACCATACCATCGGCTTGAACTATCCGAAGGCATTAGCATTATAATATATCCGGCAAACATTCCAAGCGCCGCATCATAACTATATTGGGGTTCTACCGGTGTTGCATGGAATTCTGTTGATGTGAAGTGAAACATCTTTGCGTAGAATTTAACATACCCTGTTGTCTTTTCGCTGCTTCCTTCGAAAACTTTAAAACCCACTTTGTTGTACCCTGTCATCAGTGTATCATTGCCTGTTGTCCAAACTTCAAACTTATTGTCTCCGTTTTCTGCTGTAATTATCCTTTGGTATGTATCCCCGGGTTCATTATGCAATAGCGGGGTCGTAGTATCACCGCAGCTCATTAATAGGAAGAAAGATATCAAAAAAATGTATTCAAAAAGATGTTTCATGATCTAACTGGTTTTGTCACAAATTAACGATACTTAATTTAATAATTAATGATATTTGTAGTTTATTATTTATCATTTTTCAGGTGAATGAAAAATCCCGGTTCCAAGCGAAAAGACATAGGTCATTAAGAAATATGATTCTTCTCGTTTGTTGGTAAATAGCTTCATTAGGTTAGGTTGTTTTTCAAATACTAAAACTATATTTACATCAGAATTACTTATTAACCTTTGCTTCAACTTTTATGAAAACAATAATATTACTTTTACTTTCAGTTATCGGTGTACCTTTACTGCTGTCTCAATCAAGTTCATATAATTTCAACAGTTCATCGGGTAGTTTTACTGCAATTAGCGGCGGCACGGTTTTAGGTACCACAGCAAATGATGAACAGGTATTCAATAATAATACTGCTGGTGAAACCGGCCCGCAGACTGATATCGGCTTTCCCATAGGATTCAATTTCAGTTATAACGGTTCTGTATTTGATAGATTCGCCGTAAACAACAACGGTTGGATAAAAATTGGAACAGGTACTTTCACAATTGGCAGTACAACAGCTCCAATAAGTAACTCCGGAACCACAGGATTTGAAAATATTTTTTCCGCTATGGGCCGTGACCTTCAGGGTCAAACCGGTTCTGAGCTCAGTTATTTGCTTACCGGATCTTCTCCCAACAGGGTATTAGTAGTACAATGGCTCAATTACAGAAAATATAACGCAGCTTCAGGCGAAAGTTATGATTTCCAGATAAGAATAAATGAAAGCAATTCTTCTGTTACTTTCGTTTACGGTGATGTTACTACCGCCAACACAAGTACATCTACTTCCAACAATCCTACACAGGTAGGTATACGCGGACTTACAAATTCAGATTACAAAAACAGGAGTACTACAAGCAGCTGGTCCTCCAGCTCTTCAGGCTCATCCAATACCAGTACAATGAGGCTTACCACCAGCGTTAAACCTTCATCCGGTTTGACGTATTCTTTTGCACCCGGTAATATGTCTTACAGCTCAAGCAATACATTAATCGCTGATACATCTTCTGTAAAAAAGGGCTCTGTGAATAATCCGGTAATTAAGATACAGGTTGTGGTAACCGGATTGTTGAATCCCGTTTCTTTGACTGCGATAACCTGCAAAACCAATGGTACTTCAAGTAACTCAGATATAACAAATGCACGGATCTGGTATACCGGGACATCATCCGTTTTCTCGGCATCAAATCAGTTCGGTACAGTTATTTCTAATCCGGGCGGGACGATAAATTTTAGTGATACCCGCGAATTAAGCAGCGGAACAAATTACTTCTGGCTGACATATGATGTTCCAATAACAGCAGTCACCGGCAATTTTATAGACGGCGAATGCATTTCTATTACGGTCGGTTCTTCAAGAACGCCTTCAACACAGGCTCCCTCTGGCAACAGAAAGATCGCGAACAACCCGCTATCAGGGACCTATTCAGTTGGTCTTGCTATGTTCAATCTGGTTTCAGGGATGAACCTCTACTACAAAAAGATCGAAAAGCCGGTGTTGATGACGGGATATACAAGGGATGTGTTAAGGAACGGAAAGAACCAAAGCAATCTGGATCAGAATGATATTTTCCAAAATTTATCAGCTTCTGAATTTTCATCAAAAGTTGATACATTTGTATTGATGAATGGTAGCGTTCAGTATACTGCGCCGGGTTATATTGAAATAACCCAGGAGATGAGAAACAAATTTGGAAGAATTTTGCTGAGTGATGAAATAAATGGTATATATTCCAGCCTGACTTCTGCGGTGAATGATCTGGGAACAAGGGGAATCCAGGGTCCTGTGCTTTTCAGCCTGGTAGATGAGATATACGGCACAGAAACATTTCCTCTTTCACTGAATAATATTTACGGAACCAGCGGTGTTAATACTGTAACATTTAAGCCGGCGGCAGGGGTATCAGCTCAGATAGTAATGACAACTGGTACTACAGTTTTCAAAATTTTTAATTCCAGCAATATAATTATTGACGGTTCCAACACTGTTAACGGCAGCAGCAGGGATCTTAGCATAATAAGCAATTACTCAGGTGTATCAAACTGCATCTGGGTTGGTTCATCAGGCACAGTGCCTGTTTCTAATATTACAATAAAATACTGCAATATTAAGACAGGTGAGAGCAGTCTCGGTTCATCTTCCATAATGGTTTCAGATGGTTCAGTTGCAGGGAACGCAGGATATTTTTCTGATATCAGCATACTGAATAATTTCATTCAGAAAGGAAGACAGGGAATTTATTTAAATGGCGGTATAAATCCGCAAAATGGTTCTAATGTATTTATTTATGATAATGTAATAAACTCTACCGGTGCAGATGCAACCGGCTACCTTGGAATTTATATGCAGGGAGTTAATTATTCAGTCATTCGAGGCAACGAAGTGGCAAACCTGAATAATACCGCTGATGAAAATGATAAGGCTATATGGGTTGCAAACGGTTCACACAGTGTTACTGTTGAAAGAAACAAAGTATATAACATCGGTTATACCGGTTCAAACGGACAGGGAGGACATGGAATTTATGTTTCTTCAAATCACTTAAATGCAGATGTAACACTGAGGAATAACCTGATCTATAATATTTATGGTGACGGATGGAATTACAATGATGCAGCTTATTTTCTTGATAATCCTGCCGGTTTAATGCTGTATTCATCCACACCGCAAAGCGGGATAAGCATATACAATAATTCCATTAACATGTACGGAAACACTCTAAATAAACCCTTATCCCTTTCAAGCGGAGTATTCCTGACATCGGGTACAACTGTTGATTTGAGGAATAATTCAATAGCCAATAAGCTTGGTATAATTAATGATTCAGCCTATGGAAGCTGCGCAGTGTTTGCCCAAACAAGTGCCTCTCAATTCTTAAATATTGATTACAATAATTACTTTGTTGCACCAACCGGCAACGGTGTAAAAGCTATCGGTCAGATAGCTGGCATTGCTTCATTGACAATGCAGCAGTGGGTAACAACAACCGGTATGGACCGCAGTTCACTTAACTACAATCCGGGTTTTACTTCAAATGATGATCTGCTTCCGGATATAAATATTTCCGATTGCTGGTCACTTAACGGAAGGGGAACCCAGATCTTATCGGTAACAAATGACTATTCAGGTAATGCAAGAAGCACTTCTCCTGCAGGCGGCGCGCCTGATATAGGCGCCTATGAATTTACACCCTCAGCAGAACCTCCCGCTTTGATCCAGTCAGGCTCAATTTCCGATGGAGGGACTACCTT
>CAZQYL010000165.1:0-4406 GCA_964597425.1 uncultured Ignavibacteriales bacterium
AGAGTAGTAGCTACTCTTTTAAATGAATCATTGCAGCCGGGAAGTTATAGTGTTGATTGGGATGCATCAAATTATCCGAGCGGTGTATATTTTTATAAGCTTGAAGCTGAGCAGTTTAACGAATCAAAAAGGATGGTGCTGGTAAAATGAAAACTAAAATATTTATATTGCTAATACTGCTATTTGAATCATTTTTATATTCGCAGCAGTCCGGATGGATTTGGCAAACCCCTTCATTTACAAATATGGGAATATCGGATATCAGTATTATTAATTCAACTACTGCTTATGCCATTGGAGGATTAAGTACTTTCATTAAAACGACAAATGCCGGTTTAACCTGGAGCAATGGAATAACATCTTCAGAATTCACAGGAATAACCCCTGAGAGGTTATTTGGTATTTTCTTTATAAATCAAAATACAGGTTGGGTTGTTGGTTACAACAATGCTCAACCGCCTTTACGAATTTTTAAAACAACGAATGCCGGTGCAACATGGTTCAGACAAGGTGAAAATCTGATTAACGGTTATCTGCAGGATATTTTTTTTATTAATGAAAATACAGGATGGATTGCGGGTAATAACAAGATATTAAAAACTACTAACAGCGGGAACGAATGGATTGAGATCCCTTTGCCAAATAACAGCCAGATGTACGCTGTATATTTCCAGAATGAGAACACTGGATTTCTGACAGGTGAATACTGGACATATCGCAGTACAAATGGAGGATTGAACTGGACCACTAGTTACACCTACGTAAATTCAATGCTATATAGTATTAAGTTCATTAATGATAATACAGGATTTCTTTGCGGTTATCAGTCAAATAATGCCCGCGTAATAAAAACAACTAACGGCGGAATTAACTGGCAGGTAAAATATGCAGCGAACTCAGATCAGTTGAATGCATTGCACATATTTTCTGCCAGTGAAATTATTGCCGTCGGTGGTAAATATGATGGTGCTGAAAAAATTGTATATTCTAATGATGGCGGTGAAGTTTGGAATGATATTTACACTGATATACCTAATAAGGAGATATTGATTACTACGGCATTTTTTGATCAAAATACAGGTATTGCAGCAGGTTATGATGGAAAGATGATCAGAACTACCGATAAGGGTATGAACTGGAGTGAAGTAAATCCTCAAAATTACAGATTGAGAAGCACATCTGTTCATTTTGATAACAGTCAAAATGGAATGGTAGCAACTGAAAATGGTAAGGTGTTTAAAACATCCAATGGTGGGTTGACTTGGGATAGTTTAATTTCACCTACAAATGAAAGCATAGTTGATTGCTATAATTTTGGCACCAAAATATATCTTATCGGATTCAATTCCTTTTTCAGGAGCACTAATAATGGAAGTACCTGGCAAAATTACCCTTTAGGCAGAAATGTGTATTGTTCTGAATTTATAGATCAGAATAATGGTTTTATTTTTGGAAATATCACAGGCCAATACTGGAGCTTTAATACTTTTTTCAGAACTTCAAATGGAGGATCAAGCTGGGATTCAGTTTCAATACAGGATTTTCCTTATGCCATGAAATTTATTAACCCCCAAACAGGCTATATAGCCGGAGGTAATTCAGGTTATAATACATACCTATCAAAAACTACAAACAGCGGAATAAACTGGACCAAACATAATGTGAGTGGCATTTACAAAAAAGCTAAAAGCATTTCTTTCATTAACGAAAATACCGGATGGATTGGTTGTGACGAAAATGTTTTGATAAAAACTACAAATGGCGGATTAAATTTCCAGGTACTGAATTTCGGAAGACCGCAATCGTGGACAACTCCGAAGGTATTCTTCAGAGATGAGTATAACGGATGGGCTGCAGTAAATAATCCTTCAGGTCAAATGCTAAATACTACTAATGGTGGTTTGAACTGGCACATACAGTTTGATTGCGGAACAGCTGGGATCAGTTCATTCCATTTTATTGACAACAATACCGGTTGGTGTGCTGGATACGGGTATATCCTCAAAACTACCAATAGCGGAAATTTTATCACAGGACTTATCAAAAACGAAGAACTGATACCTGATATTTACGGCCTCTCCCAAAACTATCCAAATCCGTTCAACCCGGTTACGAATATCAAGTTTGATATCCCAAAATCCGGATTTGTCAAAATTACGGTCTATGATCTGCTAGGAAGGGAAGTAGCTACTCTTGTAAATGAACAAATGCGGCCGGGAAGTTATTCGGTAGATTGGGATGCGTCAAATTATCCGAGCGGAGTGTATTTTTATAGGCTCGAGTCAGGTGATTTCACAGAATCTAAGAGAATGGTTTTAATAAAATAATTTTTCAAAAATTAGTATTTGCATTTTAAAAAGTGGAGATGTTTTATGAATATCTATATAATTACATTTTTTCTTTGTCTGACGATTAATAGTTTTTCTCAGGATTTTTGGCAGCAAACAAATGGACCGTACGGATCAACCGTCATGTGTTTGGAATATAGTCCATCCGGGAGTATTTTCTGCGGCACATTTACTGGAGGCGGAATATATAAAAGTACAAATAACGGAGCTGAGTGGTTCAAGGTTCTTGGCGATAACAGGAATTCTTGGGTATGGGTTATTACAACTGATAAATTTGGCAATCTTTATGCAGGCTGTACAGGTCACGGGATAGTTAAATCAACAGATGATGGTAATACCTGGATACAGCTTACTTCTACATTAACGCCGCAGGGGATGGCAGTTAATAACAATGGTGATATTTTTGCCGGATTAAACGCAGGGCATATATTCCGCTCAACAAATAACGGGTTAAACTGGGTTAATGTAAATTTTGGAGCTAACGGTGTAAGAAAAATTTTAATTAAGCCAAACGGATATATATTTGCAGCATTTCCACCTTATGTGAATTTTTCAACTGATAACGGGACTACATGGAGCCGAATTACTCCCATAGGTATGGCAGGAGCTAATGATATGTCGCTGGATTCATCAGGGAATTTACTTATATGCAACAGTAATGGCATTTTTAAAACATCTAATGATGGCCTGAACTGGCAACAGATATGCAGTGAGGGCTCGATACTTTCCATTGCGGTTGCAGGTAATGGCACAATTTACGCAGGCAATGATTTTGGAACTATAATAAAATCAACAGATACCGGTTTAAGCTGGCTTAAATTGTACAGCAATATTTCTGTCGGAAGCAATGCTGGAGTGATGGATATTATAATCAAGCCTGACGGAAAATTGTTAGCCGGATATTATTACCTGGGAGTATTTCGTTCTTATGATTACGGGTTAACATGGAGCAAAATTAATAACAGGCTTACAAATCAAAGGATAAACGTAGTAAAAAGCAACGGAACAGGCAGTATTTATGCAGGGTCATTTAATGATGGTTTATATTATACTACAAATATGGGTGAAAACTGGATAAATGCCGGTTTTGAAAATAAATATCCTTTACAGATAGGATTTAACGGAGCCCAGAATATATTTGTCTATACACCAAACCTTCAGGGCGGCCTGTACCGCTCAACAAACGGCGGAGCTACATGGGAAGATAATAATAATAACGGGATTCCTATGGGAAATGTATATCAATTCCTTAAGATCAACAATAATTTCTTTGCAGCATCTGAGAGCGGTATTTACAAAACCACAAATAACGGCACTAACTGGGTAAAAAAGAACATTAATGCATCAAGGTTCAGGAATATAATAGAAAACTCAGACCACATAATTTTTGCTTCCACAGAATCACGGCTGTACAGGTCAAGTGATTTAGGTGAAAGCTGGCAGCCGCTTGATTCACTTGGATATTTTATACAGGGTTATTGTGTTTTCAATAATTATGTCTATTGTATATTTTCCTCACGGCTATACCGTTCTACGAACCTTGGAAATACATGGGTAGTAGCCGATTCAACCGCTAATTATGGAAATCTTACCTGCAACAGCCTTGGTGTATTGTTTGTATCTGACTGGGACGGCATTTACCGCTCTATGGATTTTGGCAGTAATTGGGAACAGATAAATTCCGGTCTGTTATTCACAGATATTACGACACTTAATTTTGATGAACAAGGTTATATTTATGCAGGAACATGGGGGGCCGGTGTTTTTAGAAGTGATCTCAGCACGGTTGGTGTTAATACCCCAGGTAGTTTGAGTTTGCCTGATAAATTCAGTCTTTCTCAAAACTATCCAAACCCGTTCAATCCGGTTACGAGTATTAAATTTGATATTCCAAAGTCAGGATTTGTGAAGATCATGGTTTATGATTTGCTTGGCAGAGAAGTGACTAATCTCGTAAATCAGCAAATGCAGCCAGGGAGTTACAATGTTGATTGGGAAGCCTCAAACTATCCAAGTGGCGTGTATTTTTATAAACTCGAAGCTGGAGATTTTGTCGAA
>CAZQYL010000165.1:4506-6037 GCA_964597425.1 uncultured Ignavibacteriales bacterium
TTAGTAAAAGCCGGTTTAGGGTTTGTTTTTAAGTAGTTTAAGATAAACAATTTTCGCGCTCATTTATCATTAAAACTAATGATATATATCATAACTTTTCCATAATTTCAGAGATATATTTGTAGTATCGGTATCCTTATAAACAGGTAACAATCCGCATTCATCCATCCCCAAACATTTAACAATCTATGTCAATTAATCCAATGAAAACAATATATACAGTTATTGTTGCCCTGTTTCTGGTTTGTGCAAATTTATTTTCACAGGTAGGTTATAGCCCACGTATTGATTCAATTTCAAATCTTGTGACACTGCAGACACTTTCAAAACTTAACAGGGAGCTGTGCGGAGATACTGCAACAATGATAGGCGGCTCGCCATATACCATTGTATCAAGGCATTCATCGACTGTTCATAATCCTAAGGCGGCTCAATTCATATATGAAAGATTTCAGAGTTATGGACTCACTGCAAGATATATGAATTACCGGACGAACGGTCAGAACGTGATAGCTACTAAAACCGGGACAAAATATCCCAATCAATATTATATTATATGCGGACATTATGATAATATGCCTTCCGGCTCCCTTGCACCCGGTGCAGATGATAACGCTTCGGGTACCTGCGCTGTGATGGAAGCCGCAAGACTGCTTGCACCGTTTAATTTTGATTATACTTTAATATTTGTCGCTTTTGATGAAGAAGAGCAGGGCTTAATTGGCAGCCGTGCGTATGCTGATTCATCGTATAATCGCGGTGATTCAATTCGCGGTGTGCTGAATTTTGATATGATTGCCTGGGATGGAAATAACGATTATAAACTAAATCTGTTTACAAACTCCGCCTCGGTCAATTTTACAAATATTACTAAAGTAACCTATAACATTTACCAGCCAATACTTGATCCTGTTGTATCGGTTGGCAATATGTCTTCAAGCGACCATTATTATTTCTGGCAGAGGGGATACAATGCTTATTGCGGTATTGAGCTAATGAGTGATTTCCATCCATATTACCATACCATAAATGATAATTTTGCGAATGTAAAAATGCCGTATTTCTTAAAATTCACGCAGGCATCACTTGCGGCGCTTATGACTTACGGGTGGAACTACACTATTAATTTTAATCATACACCAATTGTCGCCTCCAGTGACTCAGGTCCAAGGACAGCAATTGTTACAATTAACTCTCCATATGCGATCAAGAAAATTACCAACGGACCAAGGCTGTATTACAGGGTGAACAGCGGTTCGTTTACATCACTGAACTATGTATACAGTAACCTTGATACATTCAGGTTCACTATTCCGGGTCAGAGCGTTGGGAGTGTTGTAGATTACTATTTTGCCGCGCAGGACTCAATGGCTAACTTTGTAGGTACATTGCCTGTTGGTGGAAGAGGATTGAACCCTCCGGGTTCGGTTGCACCGGCAACGTACCTGCAGTACACTGTACTTACGGGCATTGCATCTAATAATGAGCCCGTTGAATTCAGCCTCGGACAAAATTATCCAAACCCGTTTAA
>CAZQYL010000166.1:0-5999 GCA_964597425.1 uncultured Ignavibacteriales bacterium
TGTGAAACTGAATTCGCTCCGTATTTTTGCCGGGAATACTCAATAACCTCATCGCGCTTATCATCCTGGAAATCGATGTCGATATCCGGCATTGAAACACGCTCAGGATTCAGGAACCTTTCAAAGAGCAGGTTGTAATCCAGCGGATTAACATTTGTGATACCAAGGGCGTAGCAGACAAGTGAACCTGCGGCAGAACCTCTGCCGGGTCCTACATAAATGCCGCTGCGTTTGGCGTGGTTAACAAAATCTGCCACAATAAGGAAGTAACCCGAAAATTTCATTTTCGTGATAACATCAAGCTCAACATCAAGCCTTTCAATATCAGCATCAGTAACGTTCTTAATTTTTTCCCTTAAACCTTCGTGTGAAAGTATTCTGAAATAATCATCAAGGGTTTTTGCGCCTGATTCCTTTGGGATAGGGAAGTCAGGCATGTGATACACGCCGCGCGGCAGCTCAAGGTTGCATTTATCGGCTACTTCCAGTGTCGATTGTATTGCTTCCGGGAAATCCTTGAAAATCTTGCACATCTCTTCGGCTGATTTGAAATAAACCTGGTCAGTTTCATACCTAAGTTCCTTTTCAAGGTTCTTGCCTTCCTTATCTTTCGAGAGATCAGTGCTTATATAGAGGTAAAGATTATGCGGTATATGGTGCTCGTATTTTATGTAATGAATATCATTGGTGGCAATTGTTTTTAAACCAAGCTCCTTTGCCAGCGCGGGAACGTGCTCGCGTATCTTTGCTTCAATTGACATGCCATGGTTCTGCATTTCGAGGTAAAAATCTTCCGTGCCGAAAATATCTTTGTATATTTCGGCGGCTTCCTTCGCCTGTGCAATATCACCGCGCGCAATGTGCGATGAAACCACTCCGCCCGCACATGCCGATAGGCACACAAGACCCTTGCTGTAACTACGCAGAATTTCTGAATCGATCCTTGGTTTATAATAAAATCCTTCGGTGTGACCGATAGAACAAAGCTTCACGAGGTTCTGGTAACCCTCAAGGTCCTTTGCAAGCAGCACCATATGGTCGTAATTTGATTTACGCCCCGAGAGCTTTCCTATGGTTTTACCTGATTTATCCCTGCCAAGCATTGTGTCAGAGCTTTCATCTGACTTGCCCTTTTCGAACCGTGAGCCTTTGGTTACTATATATACTTCGCAGCCAATGATGGGCTTTATACCCGCTTTTTTAGCCTTGTTGTAGAACTCCATAGAGCCGTACATCACGCCGTGATCTGTAAGTGCAATGGCAGGCATGTTATGCTCCTTAGCGGCGTTAACAAGCCCCTCTATGGTGCATATTGCATCAAGCAGTGAGTAATGCGAATGGTTATGTAAATGTATGAATTTAGACAATCTGCAGTCATTCCCGCGAAAGCGGGAATCAAAATGTTCTCAAAAATTTATTGGAATGATTGCAAATATACGGAATTTTAAATTCTTAATTCAGAACATTAAAATTCCTAATTTATAATTTACATTGAATCTAACATTTTCAATTACTTAATTGCGTAATTATTCATAACATTAATTTCAGAATTTATGACTAACTCTGCATCTGATGTGAACAAAATGCCAAAGGGCATTCCTTATATTATAGGCAATGAGCTTGCCGAGCGTTTCAGCTACTACGGAATGAAAACTATACTGGTTGTATTTATGACGCAGTATGTAATGAACCGCTCAGGTGCTGTTGACCCAATGAGTGATGCCGATGCAACAACATGGTATCACTACTTTTCAATGGCAAATTACTTTTTCCCCATACTCGGCGCAATACTTTCCGATGTGTTGTGGGGCAAATACAAAACCATTATGACCCTTTCCATTGTATATGTACTCGGTCACGTTGCGCTTGCTGTTGATGATACAAGGCTTGGGCTCTCGATAGGTTTAACGCTCATAGCAATGGGCTCGGGAGGCATAAAACCCTGCGTATCAGCGCATGTGGGTGACCAGTTCACAAGGGCAAAAAAACATCTGCTTGAAAAAATATTCGGTTACTTTTATTTTTCTGTTAACCTTGGTGCTGCCGCGTCATCGCTCCTTACGCCGGTGCTGCTTGATAGTTATGGCCCGCATATTGCGTTCGGCGTTCCCGGCTTTTTGATGCTTGTTGCGACTGTGGTATTCTTTATGGGCCGGAAAGTATTCATAGCCGTTCCTCCGGTAGGGTGGAAGCAGTACAAGAATGATGTTTTTTCAAAGCAGGGGAGGAAGGCAATTTTTAATCTTGCAATTATGTATGTGTTCATAGCTGTGTTTTGGTCACTCTTTGATCAGACAGGCTCAAGCTGGGTGCTGCAGGCGGAACAAATGGATAAATTTGTAAACCTTGGCTTTGTAAAGTTCGAGCTTCTTGCCTCACAGATACAGGCTATAAATCCTTTGCTGATCATGCTTTTCATTCCGCTGTTTACTTCTTTTCTTTATCCTTTTATAAACAAGTTCTATAAGCTTACCGCGCTTAGAAAGATAATAATAGGTATGTTCATTGCGGGATTCTCGTTTGGACTGCTTGCCATTGCGCAAATACAGATCCTGGGTGGCGCAACACCAAGCATATTATGGCAATTTTTCGCTTATGTAATACTCACAGCAGCGGAAGTAATGGTTTCAATCACGGGACTCGAGTTTTCCTATACGCAGGCGCCTAACAGTATGAAATCATTTATCATGGGTTTGTGGCTGCTTTCAGTGGCGCTTGGTAATTTTATTACCGCTCAGGTAAGCTCAAATCTGCAGAATTATATAACAATAGGCACACCAACATATTTCTGGTTCTTTGCCGGGCTGATGTTCGCTACTGCGCTGGTATTCATGCTGATTGCTTCAAGGTATAAAGAAGAGAGTTATATCCAGAACCGTGATGAAAAACCCAAACCGCTATCAGGTACTGAAGGTATGGTAACTGATATGGATGGAGTGGATAATAAATAGCTAATATCAAATAACAAATACCAAAAACCAATTAACCGATTCCAAACAATTAATTGCAGTCGTATAAACCAAAGACCCGAAGCTGTCAGCTTCGGGTCTTTGGTTTATACAATTGACTAATTGATGTGTTATACCGATTTGATTCCGAAAAAACTGCTTACGCAGGATCAATTGCTTTGTTGTTCAAATCAATAAATTCCATTCTGAATCAGTTCCTGTCTGGTATCAGGGTTGTTAAGCTTTGCGAGTATGACCATCCCAAAAACAACACTTGTGATATTTAATGTGAATATCACGCCAATATCAAGCATGGCTGCGATTCTTATAGTTTTATGAGTACCGGTCCTGTTCATCTTACTGAGCCTGTTGTAGCAAATAAAATCAAAAATGCATGCAGCTGCGCATATAATAGTGATCAACAAACCGCCGCATCCCAATATAGTGAAGGTTACTGTTGCCAACAATGTAATCAAAATCCATGTAATCGTTGTTAGCAGATTCAATATTCCTGAAACTAAAAACAGTACTTTAAATGATCCTAAATTTTTATTGTTGTCCAATATCTCCGGCTAAATTAATAAATTCCTTTTTCTTTCATATACTGCTTAACTTCTTCATTGTTTAAAAATACCAGGCCAACAATTCCGAATACCATACTAGCGACATTGCCCGTCAGTACTGATACAATATCAAATATTGATGCGAACTGAACTGAGCTGTATGTGCCCGAACGGTTCATATTGTTCAGCCTGTTATAAGCAACAAAATCCATAACGCAGGCAATGATATTTATAATGGGGAATGCCCCGAACAAGCAGCCGATTCCGCACGAAATGAGTCCGCCTATGAATGTATAACCGGTCCATCCGAATGCATAAAGTCCGTTTATGATACCGGATATCAGAAAAAATGTCCGAAGTAAATTCAGCTGTTCGTTATTGTTCATTCAATATATTAAATTTATAAAATGAATCCGCCAATTGCCCACCTGATAAAACCGAAAACCAGTGTTATGAGGTTCAGAACCATGCCAATTGAAGCAGGAGTTTTGCTCGGATTGTAACGGTCGGTATCCTGTATCAATCCCACAATACTCAGGATCAAACCGACCAAAGCCACCGGTAATGTTACCCAGAATGTCCACCCCAGGCACGGAATATACCCTATTATCATAGCTATAATTGCTATGATACCAATAATTAAACCGCCTTTGCCCATTTTTGTTTCCTTTTCACAAAGATCATTTTATCAGATCTCTTTAATTTGAACATATAGATTATTAAAAAAACAGTATTTAGGACTAAAAATAAAAATACAAAAATTGAGCCTCTGTTAGCCATACCGGCTTCAGTGAATTCAAATCGAGCAATATGAACAAAGCCTCTTGTCATACCGCAGGCAAAACACTCAATATTATATTTTGAAATGCTTTCGCATAAGGGAGTATTGTTCAGTATCATTTCACCGGGTAATACAAACAGAAGCAAAAGCAGTATTGCAATTACTGTACTGTATATCATCCAAGCTGTACTAACAGCACTTTTCATATAAGCCCGGTAAATAAAATAAATAAAAAAGCGCATCCATTTTCAGAATGCGCCTCAATTAAAAACTGTAAAAAGCGTAAATTATTTATTTGACAAGGTTGAATTTTTCGCCAAATTGCCCAACCATAGGAAGCGGTTTGCATTCGCCTTTAGACGCATTCATCATACCCATGATAAGAAACACTATCCAGGGAATATAAAGAATAAAACCTATTCCGCATGTGATTGTACCAACAATACCCGCAAGAATATTCACGATAAGCAATACAATTGACTGCTCTGTGTGGTACATTACAAAGTTATTTCTTTTCATGTCATCCATCAGTAACGGAATGAAAAATATGAGGTAGGCTATAATAGCCATCGTTTTTCCGTTATTTACATCTTCCTGTGTAAAGTTAACCTGTCTTGTTGATTCTGCCATTAAATTTTCTCCTGTTGATCCTGTATATTATTTTGTAAAACTGAATTTCGAATTCTATGTAAATTTAAAACTGCTTCAAACGCTTCGCGGTAACTGAAATTATTTTACGAGATTCAGTTTTGCGCCCCATGCGCCTATTACCGGAAGTTCTTTTATCTTGCCGCCAATTGCATTCATCAATCCCATTATCCATAACACAACATATGCCAGCCATGGCAATATACCTAATATAGATACAACGCATCCCAAAGTGCTGCTAATCTGGTTAACAATAATAGTTAATATAGTCATAACTATGTAAATAGCAATAAATGCTATCCATAAAGCAATTGCCTGCTCTGTGTGGTACATTGCAAACTTTTTATCTCTTGCTGCCAATAACGGAACTAAAAAGAAAATGTAAGCAAGTATCGCCATCATTTTCCCGTCTTCAATTTCTGCCTGTGTTATTGAAGCTACTGCCGGTCTTGTTGATGTATTGTCAGTCATGACTCTCCTTTAGGTTAATTATGAAAAAAGTGAATTTGTTTTTGTGATAAAAATGGTATAACCTAAAATATCAGAAAGAAGGGTAATTTGGTAATTTTGTATAGCCGCACGATGTGAAAAAATCCGGTAACCGTCTGCTATCTGAAGATAGCCTTTATGCTTCCCCAGGTATCGCGTACACTGGAAATAACATGAGTAACGGTTATTGTCTGCGAATATACATAATTGCCGTTATTATCTACTATCTTCAGCCTGTAATAATAAACAGGAGCTGAGGTGTTTTGCACGGAAGTATTATCTCTGTAATAATAGTATGAATTACTTCCAATTGCCGTTACACTGCCAATATTTACGTAGTTGTTTGGCTCAGATGCACTTCTTTCAATTTCAAACCGGTTCAGGTTATCTTCTGCACCCGTTTTCCACTCCAAAAGAATTGAATCTGATTCATTCTTACCGGTAAAATACTGCAGTTCAGTTGCTGCGTAAACTACGCCGGCAACTAACATAATCAGCAGACAAGCTATGCTCGTTATTTTTAGTGGCTTTTTCATTGGAAATTATTCAAATATATATGCATTTATTAAA
>CAZQYL010000167.1:0-5944 GCA_964597425.1 uncultured Ignavibacteriales bacterium
AATGTTAAAATTGGTTCTAATGGCAGACTGAATGATTCAACATTAACAGGTGATACATTATATTATCACTGGATAAGCCGTGACCCCGTAACAACGTACTTAACAGTTCTCACAGGAAAAGTTAATTATAATTTAAATATCATTTACTGGCCGAAAATTTCAAATCCATCTGAATTAGTACCGATCAGGTTCTATTCCAATTCAGGCGAAAATCCTGCAGCAATGATAACAATGTTCCCGAATATGATAACACATTTTTCGCAGAAATTCGGTGAACACGGATTTGAGAAGAACGGATTTACAACCGCGCCAGCATCCGGATTTACATGGGGCGGAATGGAAAACCAGACTTTGACAACTTTATGCGCCAATTGCTGGAGCGAAAATCTAATATCACATGAATTTGCTCATCAGTGGTTCGGTGATATGATATCACCCGCAACCTGGGCTGATATATGGCTTAATGAAGGTTTCGCAACATACAGTGAAGCTTTGTGGTATGAGAAGACCGGCGGTTACTCATCATATAAGAGCGATATTAACAGTGATGCAAGCGGATATTTAAGCAGTAACCCGGGATGGCCTATTTATAATCCGGATTGGGCAATCAACACACCACCCAGCGGCACACTGTTTAATACTGCAATTACGTATAATAAAGGCGCATGTGTACTTCATATGCTGAGATATACAGTAAATGATACGAACATATTCTTCAATATGCTTAGAGGTTATGCAATGGATACTGCTAACTTCAAATATAAATCATCCGCAACAGATGATTTTACTGCGAAGATCAGCCAGATATACGGACAGGATCTGAGCTGGTTCATAAATCAATGGGTAAAGCAGCCGAATCATCCTGTATATGCAAATTTATACCAGTTCAATAATAACGGAAATGGTACATGGAATGCAGGCTTCCAGGCAATACAAACTCAGTCCAACACACCATTCCATAGAATGCCGTTAACTCTCAGGATCACTTTTGCATCCGGACCGGATACAACTTTCAGAGTTGATAACACCGCAAACAGCCAGATATGGATATGGACATTTAACCGCCAGCCCACTGCATTCGCTTTTGATCCGAATAATGACATAGTTCTTAAGACCGGGTCAACAGTTGCAGGTACAGTACCGGGTGTAACCGGCATTTCATCTACAAACAATGAACTGCCAAGTGTATTTGCATTGATGCAGAACTATCCAAACCCGTTTAACCCTGTAACAAATATCAGGTTTGATATTCCAAAACGCTCTAACGTTACACTTAGAGTGTTTGACATAACAGGAAAAGCTGTTAGTGAAATATACAACGGTTTAAGCGATCCCGGTAAATATACCGCAGATTTTGATGCAACAGGACTTGCTTCAGGGGTATATTATTATATAATTTCAGCCAGTTCAGAAAACGGCGGTGTAATATTTAAAGACGTTAAAAAAATGGTTGTTGTAAAATAGAAATTAAATTTTAGTTGCTTTCCAAGGCGTTCAGTCAACTGAACGCCTTTTTTTGTGCTCAAAAAAGAGTTATTTTAAAGTAAATCCATCTAAAAGAATTGAATTAAAACGATATGAAATTTAATCTATACTTATTTTTAGCAGCCCTGTTGATTCCGCTCACATTGTTCTCACAAATTGAAGGGAAAAAAGGGAGCGAACTGTGTTCGGAAAGAAAACGCACCATGACGAATTTCTTTTTTGAAAGTGACTCGCCTAATTCACCAAAACACTCATACGATGTACTTGATTATAAACTGAACCTCGATATCAGGAATTGTTTTATTACACCTTTTCCAAGATCATTTACAGGAAG
Source organism: uncultured Ignavibacteriales bacterium (assembly GCA_964597425.1). Taxonomy (GTDB): domain Bacteria; phylum Bacteroidota; class Ignavibacteria; order Tepidaquicellales; family OLB5; genus OLB5. The sequence goes on from CAZQYL010000167.1 coordinate 1,820, forward strand.
TGTAATTGTAAAGTTCAGGATCGATTCAGCACTTAGCTCAATTAATCTGAATGCAATCAATACTTCTATTGTTGTTAGCTCTGTTGGCATGAGCGGAGTATCTTTTACGCATACAGGAAACATACTGAACGTAGTTCTTAACCGGGTATATAACCCGGGAGAAATCACTGAAGTGCAGGTAAATTACTCTCACAACAATATTGTTGATGGCGCTATTTATACAGGCAATGGCGGATTTTTCACGGATGCTCCGCCTGAAGGCGCGAGGAAGTGGTTCCCCTGCTGGGATAAACCATCTGATAAAGCTACTGTTGATATAACCCTGAAAGTACCCGCAAATGTAAAAATAGGTTCAAACGGCAGGCTGAATGATTCTACTATAACAGGCGATACCGCATACTATCACTGGATAAGCCGTGACCCTGTAGCAACCTACCTTGTTGTATTGACGGGCAAAGTTAATTATAACCTGAATATAGTCTACTGGCATAAGATATCAAATCCTTCAGACAGCATACCACTGCGATTTTATTTCAACCAGGGAGAAAATCCAACGGCTATGCAAAATGTTCTTGTGAACATGACAACATACTTTTCTCAGAAATTCGGTGAACATGGTTTTGAAAAGAACGGTTTTGCGACTGCACCGGCACCCGGATTTTCATGGGCGGGAATGGAAAACCAGACTTTGACAACATTGTGCGCAAATTGCTGGAATGAAAACCTGGTCTCCCATGAATTCGCGCATCAGTGGTTCGGAGATCTGGTGACATGCGCAACATGGGCAGATGTCTGGCTTAATGAGGGTTTTGCGACCTATTGTGAATCATTGTGGTTTGAAAAAACCGGCGGTTATACGGCGTACAAAAATGATATTAACAGCACTGCCACAGCATATCTGCAAAGTAACCCGGGATGGCCGATCTACAATCCGCAATGGGCAATTGTTACCCCGGATGTTAATACACTTTACAATACCGCAATTACTTACAACAAAGGAGCATGTGTACTGCATATGTTAAGGTATGTACTTAATGATACGAATGTGTTTTTTAATTGTCTGCGCGGCTACGCAATGGATACAGCGGAATTTAAATATAAGACAGCAACAACAGATGATTTTACAGCAAAGATCAGCCAGATTGCAGGACAGGATCTTACGTGGTTTATGGACCAGTGGGTTAAACAGCCAAATCACCCTGTGTATGCAAATCTTTACCAGTTTGCCGATCTTGGAAACGGCAGCTGGAATGTCGGCTTCCAGGCAAAACAAACCCAGTCAAATTCTCCTTTTCACAGAATGCCGCTGACAATAAGAATTACATTTGCATCGGGACCGGATACGACATTCAGGATAGATAATACTTCCAATAATCAAATATGGATATGGACGTTCAACAGGCAGCCAACCGCATTTGCATTTGATCCGTTAAATGACATTGTTTTAAAAACAGGTACAACGGCTGCGGGGGTTGTTCCGGGAACAATTGGGATATCTGTTAACACGACTGAACTGCCAAGAGTATTTGCATTAAGGCAGAATTATCCGAATCCGTTTAACCCGGTTACAAATATAAAATTTGATATACCGAAGCGCTCAAATGTAACATTGAAAGTATTTGATGTAACGGGCAGCATTGTAACTGAAATATATAACGGGCTAAGTGAACCCGGTTTATATACAGCTGATTTCGATGCAGTGAATCTTGCTTCGGGAATTTATTATTATGAAATGGCTGCGATTTCTGAATCAGGCAGTATTTACTTCAGAGATGTAAAGAAGATGGTGGTTGTAAAGTAAACTTCAGATCTCCTCCAAAGAAGTCCTCCTCCAAAGAAGCGGATTCCCGCGGACTAACAACGGTTTGGTAACATGACCAAAGGCGTTCAATTAAGTGAACGCCTTTTTTTGTATTTTGCTTTTTTAGCAAATAAACAGTAAACTGCCATTAGTCATCCAAATATTTGATAATTATCATACTTTGGTGTTTTTGAATTAACTATTTTTGGTTTAGCGATTTTAAGCTAATTTTAAGAAACTACTGAACTTGTTTTAAGATTTCCGGACATATATTTGTATCAACTTTTCAATTATATGATGACTGATATAGAAAAAATGCCGTATATACCGCACACAAATGATGAATTACAAAAAGTTGAAACTGTTTTTACCATAGAAAATGTACTTAACGAAGTTATGAGAATTCTGATCGTAGAAGACGAAAAAGGGATTTCGAATTTTATTAAAGAGGGGCTTGAAGAAGAAGGTTTTGCCGTTGATTTTGCAGGTGACGGCAGAAAAGGACTGGAGATGGCTTCATCAAATGACTACGACCTGTTGATATTTGACTGGATGCTTCCCGGGCTGAGCGGGATTGAACTGTGCAGGGAATTCAGAAAACTGAATCAAACAGCCCCTGTAATTTTCCTGACTGCCAGAGATACAGTACAGGATGTTGTCTTCGGTCTGGAAGCCGGAGCCAATGATTACATAAAGAAACCATTTGAATTTGATGAATTGCTTGCCCGCATAAGGGTACAATTAAAGACAAGATCGGGAGAGCAGACAGTCCTTAAACTTGGTGATGTTGAAATGAACCTCGATACACACCGAGTATTCAGAAACTCAAAGGAAATTGAACTTACGCCAAAGGAATTTTCACTGCTTGAGTATCTTATAAGGAATAAAGAAAAAGTATGTACCCGGACAAATATTATTGAACATGTTTGGGATATACATTTTGATTCTGATACATCTATTATTGATGTATATATAAACTTCCTGAGGAAAAAACTTAATCCCGGCGGAAAAGAAAAAGAACTTATCCATACAATAAGAGGAGTTGGATATATCACCCGGGATAAATAATCGGAAATATAATTGAACATAAGTCTGAGAAACAGAATAGCAGTGTTCTATCTGAGCGCAACATCGGCAATCACTTTGCTGCTATTTGTTGTTATATATCAGGTTGTTTACAATACTTCATTTAAAAATCTTGATGAACGCTTGGATTTTGAAGCCCTTGATATAATTGATGACATTGATATGAACCGTGATAGCGTTTACTTTATAGATGAATCGGAATGGTCAGAAAAGGAGCATTCAGACGTTGAAGTTTACCCGATATTCGCGGAAGTTACGGATATTAAAATGAAGTCCCTGAAAAAAACTCCTAACCTAAAGAGCAATTCGTTAAGTATAACCCCGGGTATTACAGAAAATTTCAATTCACGGCTTTCAGAAAAACAGATCAGGCAGCTTCAGCGTCCAATTCTGAATAATAGAGGAAAACTCATTGGTTATATCATAATCGCAATTCCCGTAGAAGGAGCAATAAATGTTATTACAAGCCTGAAAAACGTTCTGTTCATAAGCTATCCTGTATTGCTGTTCATCCTGTTCTTTATATCCAGGTATATTGCCGGAAAAAGTATAACGCCGCTTGTGAAAATAAATGAAGAAGCGCAAAAGATCACAAAGGAAAATCTGAGTACAAGAATAGAACTTCCGAAAAATAAAGATGAAATTTATGAATTGGCGGGAACTATAAACGGACTGATGAGCAGGCTTGAAGATGCCGTTTTACGTGAAAAACAATTTACAGCCGATGCCTCTCATGAACTACGCACTCCCCTTTCAGTCATAAAAGGAACACTTGAAGTCCTGATAAGAAAACCCAGGGAAGTCTCACAATATCAAAACAAGATCCAATATTGCATCAAAGAAGTTGACCGGATAGGTGTCCTGATAGACCAGCTATTAATGCTTGCAAGGTTTGAAAGCGAGGAAGTACATTCAAATGAAACTGAAATTGAGCTGAACCAAAGCGTTCAGTATTGTATCCACAGACTAAAAGAGTACGCTGGTGATAAAGGCATCGTTATCAATTTTGAGGATAAGAATAAGTATTTTGTTTGCGCCGACCCATCACTGCTTGATATTATACTTGAAAATCTTTTATCAAATGCCATAAAGTACTCAAACGAAAGCAAAAAAATTGATGTTGAATTGAGCGAAACAGAAAATGCTGTAACATGTTCAATTAAGGATTATGGTATAGGAATGAACCAGGAACAGATCAATAGAGTATTTGACCGGTTTTACAGAAGCGATGAAGCAAG
>CAZQYL010000168.1:0-2510 GCA_964597425.1 uncultured Ignavibacteriales bacterium
ATTGAGCTTTCCAAAAAATTCAATAATATCAAGGTCGATCTCACCAAAGGTGATAAAGAAATCGAAGGTAAGTTCAAAATTCAGGGACTTCCCGTAGTTGCGTTCATTGATAAGAACGGAAAAGAAATGGAAGACCTGAGAATAACGGGATTTTTAAAGGCAGATGAGTTTGTTAAAGTTATGGAAAAGGCTCTCAGCAGATAATATCCGCTTAGTAAGTGTTTTTCACGTATTTTTTGCAAAGAATAAAATAAATAAATATAATATTAATGAGATTTTTGAAGATCGTTGTACTTTTGTTATTACCGTTTACACTTTTTTCACAGGGGCAGTTTGAGACTGATTTCAAACTGAAAAGCAGTGATAAAAAGATAATTCCTCTCACCGGCAGTGTTACAACACCGGTTGAGATGAAAACAAATTTATCCTTTCTTGATTCTATAACAGGTGATAACAAGACAACCGCTAAAACAAGGGGTTCTAAAAAATCACCCGGACTTGCGTTTATTTACGGATTGCTTGTTCCCGGAATGGGACACGTTTATGCGGATAGGTTTGGTACGGGAAAATATTTCATGATATCCGAAGCCACTCTGTGGCTGACATACGCCGCATTCAGTATTTACGGCAACTGGCTGCTTGATGACGCGTATAATTACGCAACAACTCACGCAGGCATTACAGTCGGTGATAAAGCGAGCGATGATAAGTTCTTTATAGATATCGCAAACTACAGCAACGTTGATGAATACAACAACGAGAAGCTGAGATTCGGCGAGTATGATAAATTATACCTTCCTGAAAACGGATATTATTTCTGGTGGAATTCCGATGAAGAACGCAGACTGTACCGCGGCGATAAGATTGGCGGAGATAGAACACTTAACGACAGGCTTTTTGTTGTTGGAGCAGTGCTCATTAACCATCTTATCAGCGGAATAAGCGCTGTATTTGCAGCCAACGGTTATAATGACGATCTGAAAGAAAAGTCCTCCGGAGGTTTCAGAATGAATGCCGGGGTAATTAAAAACTATAATAACAGGATTGACGGAATCAAGCTCAGTCTATCCAAAGACTTTTGAGCTTGTCGTTGCAACCGGATGCCGGCGCCGAGCCCGGACTCATTAATCTGAAACTGCTTATTGAGTACGACGGAAAAAATTATTCAGGCTGGCAGAGGCAAAAAACACATCGCAGTATTCAGCAGACGCTCGAAGAGAAATTATCAGTTCTGCTGCCGGGCGAAAAAGTAACACTTACTGGAGCTGGCAGAACCGACGCAGGCGTTCACGCTTACGGGCAATGCGCCAATTTTAAGATAGAGAAAAGCAGAATTGAAAAAGCAGGGCTGGGCAGAATACTGGTATCATTAAACGCGCTGCTGCCCGATGATATAGTAGTAAAACAGATTAAAAAAGTGCCGGCTGAGTTTCACGCCAGGTACTCTGCAAAGCGCAGGGAGTATATTTACAGGCTCACTGAAATAAAGAGAGCAATTGAAGGCGATAAACTGCTGCAGCTAAAAAGCAGTTTTGATATAAAAGCGGCAAAAAGTTTTTGCAGGCTGATAAGAGGCAACCATTCTTTCCGCTCACTTTGCAAGAATAAAGAAGATGAGCACGATTTCAGAAGCATTGTTTATGCCTGCGACGTTAAGCGAAGAAAAGACGGCATTATTGAATTTACGATATCGGCAAACAGGTTCCTTCACTCAATGGTAAGGGCTATTGTGGGAGCGATGATCAAGGTCGCAGCAGGGAACTTATCAAAGGAAGAATTTATTAAAAAATTTAAAAACGGAGATGAAATAAAGATACAGTATGTACCTGCTAAAGCTTTATTTTTATCTAAAGTAACTTATTAAAAAATATGAAAATCACATTATCTGCATTACTTTTAACGGTTTTTATTTCCTCATCAATATTTTCTCAGGGGCTAAACCTGCAGAATTTTTCCTTAAGCAAAAAGGAAAGCTCAGGTAAACTGATAATTGATGATAAATTTGAGCAGGGTACAATGTATCAGCAGGTGCAGCCTTTAAAAAAGCAGGAAGAGCTTTCACTTAATTCAGAGAAGAATATTTTCAGCGGAGCTGAAGATAACCTGCAGGTTAAAAAGAAAAAGAAATCAGTTGGACTTGGTGTACTGCTTTCAGCACTTATCCCGGGTGCGGGTGAGTTCTACGGCGAAAATTATCTGAAGGCAGGAATTTTCTTCGGAGTAGAAATTCTTGCGTGGGCTACATTTGCTTATTTTGAAAGTAAAGGTAACAAGAAAGAAGACGAATACCAGGCTTATGCTGACCAGTATTGGGATGTACGCACATACGCGCGCTGGCTTAAAAATGAAGGATTCAGTGAGTCCGGCGGCATAAATCCCGATGAACCTAACAGGGATGTATTACGCGAGCAGATTATGATTTGCGAACGCGCGAATTTTTCACACACTATGCCGGAATATGAATCTCAGCAGTATTACGAGTTGATAGGTAAATATCAGAATTTCCAGGC
>CAZQYL010000168.1:2610-5938 GCA_964597425.1 uncultured Ignavibacteriales bacterium
CTCATTAACGAATACGAGGCGCCAAAGCTGTACATATCGTATTTTATTTTTTCAATTTCCGGATACTTCTTAAACACAACTCTTTCAAAGTCATTTATCATTAACTCCGGTAAATCAGTACTGAATTTCTTTATACTCCCCATCAACTTCCTCTTTGAGCGCTTTATACCAAGCGACTTAAATGCCCATGGAGTTGATATATGTATCCCGGGGTTCACAAGAAGTATTTTGCCGGGTAATTTAAAATCAGGCAGGGGAGTAAGCTTTTCACCGCGACCCAGTGCATATGCAGGCTTCGCCTGCAGAAAGAATGGAACGTCACTGCCAATATCCATAGCAAATTTGCAGATAGCTTTCGTATCTTTTTTGATCCTGTAATGCCTGAGCAATATCTTTAACACGCTTGCAGCGTCTGAACTTCCGCCGCCGAGTCCCGCCCCGGTTGGTATATTCTTTTTGATTGTGATATCAATCTTATACGATCCCTGGATCCCGAAAGTATCTAAAAACCGCTCTGCGGTTTCGTAACAAATGTTATTCTTCCCCGAAATATTTTCTTTTGAGTCAGTTTTAACACTAATGTTATTATTCCCGTTCAAAACTGATAGCTTCTTTATCTTAACTGTAATTTTATCATATATCTTTATCGGATAGAATATCGTTTCAAGGTTATGGAAGCCATCCTTCCTTTTTGAAAGCACTCTGAGCCCGATATTTAGCTTGGCAGGTGATTTTACACTATATATATGCTGCTTAAATTTAATTTTCATATTTACAAAAATATGATATTAATACGAGTTTACAATCTATAAATATATATAAAATCCCGGCAATATTGCCGTATCTTTTCGGCATTTCAGCTAAATTATCAAATTGAATATTGCCCAATTTTAAAGTATTTTAGCATTCTATGAAAAAAATTATTGTCTTTTTGCTTGCTGTGATATGTTCTTCAGCATATTCACAAATTGTACCGTTTACTGTAAATCTGGATACTTCTATAACCAAATCCCTTGATAGCTCGCTTATCTATGTTAAGAATCCTACAAATAAACTCATCAATGTTACATCTGTCAGAACAACTTCGCCATTCTTTTATACGCGCGTTAACACGCTGAACATTGCGGCAAGTGATAGTACTGCATTATGGGTGATTTATTCTTCCTACCAGAATTTGACTTACCGCGCGTTTCTTTTGCTTGATGCAAAAGTGCCTAACGGCGGGCTGCATTATTCTCTGGTGTACGGTCTCATAGCCACATCTAAATATCCCGATGTGCAGTATGCTTTCACCCAGGGATTAAGCGATGAACCGCTTAAAGCTGCCCTGAAGACATTTACTTCCACCGGCGCCATTACACTTGGCTATAATACAGCCCGTGACAGAATGTTCGAGACAGTTGACGATTACGGGGGCGATACAATTGAGTGTGTTTATATAGGCAGAAAAATATATGCTACTAACAGAACAATTGCACAGAACCTTGGATTTAACACAGAGCATACCTGGCCGCAGAGCTTTTTCAACAGCAACGACCCGATGGTTAGCGACTTGCATCATTTATTCCCAACAGATGCTGAGCCAAATAACCGCAGGGCCAATTATGCTTTCGGATTTGTTGTATCCGGGATTACATACCAGGATGGCGGCTCAAAACTTGGCCGAGATGTAAACAATAATATTGTTTTTGAACCACGTGATAAACATAAAGGCAATGCAGCGCGCTCTGTTTTTTATTTTGTGCTAAGGCACCAGAACTGGGGCACTTATCTTGCATTGTCGCAGGAAACCGCGCTCAGGCAGTTCCATTTAATGGATACGGTTGATGCCCGTGAAAGACTGCGCAATGACCGTGTGAAACAGTTCCAGAATAACCGCAACCCGTTTGCAGATCACCCGGAGCTTGTTGAAAGAATTGCTGCCTTTTATACAACACTTAACACGCCGCCAAAAGCTAAAATAACCGCTTCGCCTTATTCAGTTAAGTTTGATACGCTTGCCAATCCGGGCGATACGGTGAGTTATTTTGTTTCCATCTGCAATTATGGCAATACAAATCTAACAGTAAGCTCGGTTACATCAAATAATCCGGTTTTTACAGTTGAAAGTTTCCCCTCGACAATATCCGCAAACCAGTTTGGATATGCTAAGATCAAGTTTACTCCAACAGCCTCAAACACACCGTACACAGGTGAGCTGACTATCAACAACAGCGATAGTACTCTCAGGATCGCTCTGAACGGTCTTTGCGGGCAGGTTAATGGAATTACGCCAGTATCAGGTGAAATCCCCCGTAAATTCAGTCTTGAACAGAATTATCCTAACCCATTCAATCCTGTAACAAATATTAAGTTCAGTGTGCCAGAAGCTGGATTTGTTAAGCTGGTAGTTTACGATGTAATGGGCAGGGAAGTGAACACACTTGTTTCCCAAAACCTGAAGCCTGGTGTTTACCTTGCTGATTGGGATGCGTCATTTATAACCAGCGGTGTTTATTTCTATAAGATCTTCACCAATAAATTCAGCGAAACCCGGCGAATGATCCTGGTTAAATAGTAATCTGAGGTTAATAATATCTATATGCTGAAATACATTTTATTGATATTAGTATCATTTACTTTCTTTTCTTGCTCAAAAGATGAGCCACCGCTTCCTGGCGATAATGATATTGTGTACGTCTGTACCAGCAATTCAGCCAAAACTTATCATACATTCCGTGATTGCGGATCTATGAAGCAATGTTCAGCAGATGTTCTTGAAGTCACCCGTAAAAAGGCCCGTGAAAACGAGAGGATCATTTGTATGAATTGTAAGAACAGGCAGGAAAAGCAGTCCGGGGATTCCGTAAAATAAGTTTTTAAAAAATTGAAACCGGCAAAAACAAAAAGGGCGGCTCTGTGAGCCGCCCTGTTCTCAGGGGGATGAGAACATGTTATCAAGCATATTTTAAAGCCGGCGAAAATATCTTTTCTCTTTGTTCACCTTCTCGATTGTTTATCCAATTGCTTGATGTGCATTAAAGTTCAAATTGTTAAATTTTTCTGTTCAGTTCTCTTAGTTGTACTGTAGTTCAATTATCTTTCTTACTTTTAAGAACTTCTGTTGCACTTTCTACTTAACTAATGACATTTTCTTAACAGCATTATAATTGCCTGCTTCAAGTTTGCAGAAATATATGCCTGAAGGCAAATTCATAGCATTAAAAGAAACAGTGTGTATTCCTGCTTCTAGTCTCCGCTCAACCAAAACATCAACAACTCTGCCCATAACATCATAAATTGCCAGTTTAACACTAATATCATCAGGAAGCGAAAATTTTATGCTTGT
>CAZQYL010000169.1:0-5807 GCA_964597425.1 uncultured Ignavibacteriales bacterium
GCAAGTTTTTCGCTGTATGCCATATCTGAAAAAAACTATTTGTAGAATTCTACTTTTCCATTCTGAACATTATACATGCAACCGACTATATCTATTTCACCGTTATCGTACAATTCTTTAAGTATCGGACTATTAAGCTTAATGTTCTCTATTGCAAGAAGTACATTTTCTTTTGAAACAAGATCGACATAATCATAGTTCTTTGATGATTTCTCCCCGTCGTAAACTGTTTTTTCCACGGCAGGTTTTATTTTTGCCAGCATTTGTGTAATGTTACCTAGCTGTGCATCATCAATAGTACTTTTTATAGCTCCGCAATCTGTGTGTCCCATAACCAATATCAGTCTTGCGCCTACAACTTTGCAGGAATACTCCATACTGCCTAATATATCATCATTTATGAAATTTCCGGCAATCCGCGCATCAAAAATATCACCTATTCCCTGGTCAAATGTTATTTCGGGAGCAGTGCGTGAATCGATACAGCTAAGCACAACTGCGTATGGGTACTGCCCATATGCGGTGGTACGCACCTGTTCAAGCATATTTCTCTTGTACAATACGCCGTCAATAAAACGTGTGTTCCCGTCTTTCATCATCTGCAGTGCAATAGCCGGTGTAATTTTTGATTGTGATTCCTTATCCTGTGCCGGCACAATATCCTGCGAGGTGATGTTTGTTGTGAGTGCTGCAATAATGCAAATTACAGCAGCGTATGTAAACAGTGCGTTAAATCCGTATCTGTTGGTTTTCATTGGATGGATTATTGTTTTATGAGATTTTACGAAACTAAACATATGGAATTTAATATGATAGGGGAAAAATAGATGATGGATTTATGATTCAAAACCCCCCTCTGGAATTCAAGTAACTTATACTGTTCGTTTAATTGTGACTAAATAGTTATGGAAGTTTCTCATCCCCCCTTCGTTTGAAGGGGGGACTAAGGGGTAAAATTTTTAAAATACGTTTTATCTGTGTTAATCCGTTTTATCCGTATCATCTGTGTTCTGATTTTGTTCTTCAAACTTTAGCCGCCGCCTTCGGTATCGGTATCAACGTAATAATCTTCGACATTCGCTATGCCGGGCGCTATTTCAGCATTAACATCGGGCTGAATCCACTCAAATATATTAACAGCAAGCGGTGGCAGCGTCAGCTTAATTGAGTTATCCCAATTCTTACATTTAACCGGTTCTGACTCTTTACCTCCCATGTTGCCTATACCTGAGCCGCCGTATATTTCAGCATCACTATTGAAGATCTCTTTCCAATACCCGGCTTCGGGAACTCCGAAGGTATATTCATCCCTTACCGTCGGTGTCATATTGAAAGTAAACAGCAGTATTTGTTTTTTATCCTTACTAACCCGGTAGAAAGAAAGTACACTGTTCAATGCGTCAGAAAAATCAACCCACTGGAATCCCTCTGAGCCGAAATCGACTTCATGCAGTGCAGGGGAGTTTTTATACAGGCGGTTAAGATCTTCTGTATATGTATTAAGCTTTCTGTTTAATTCTACTTTTTCAATCAATTCCCATTCAAGTCCTGTTTCACTGTTCCATTCATTATACTGTGCTATATCGGTTGTCATAAAATTGAGCTTTTTGCCCGGGTGACCCGTCATGAACCCAAGGAACAATCTGAGGTTAGCGAACTTCTGCCAGTTATCGCCCGGCATTTTTTCAAGCAGTGACTTCTTACCGTGCACAACTTCATCATGCGAAACAGGCAGTACAAAATTTTCGCTGAATGCATACCAAAGTGAAAATGTAATTTTCCCCTGGTGAAATTTCCTGTGAATAGGGTCTTTGCTGAAATACAGCAGTATATCATTCATCCAGCCCATGTTCCACTTCATATCAAATCCAAGTCCGCCTGCTTGCACAGTATGTGAAACTCCGGGCCAACTTGTGGATTCTTCAGCGATCATTAATGCATGCGGGTAATATTCATGTATAGTGTTATTCAGATGTTTTAAAAAATCAACTGCTTCAAGGTTTTCCCTGCCGCCGTGAATATTAGGCTCCCATTCGCCCTGGTCACGTGAGTAATCAAGGTATAACATCGATGCGACAGCATCTACTCTTAAGCCGTCAACATGATATTTTTCAAACCAAAACAGCGCGCTTGAAATAAGGAAGTTCCACACCTGCGGACGCGAATAATCGAACACGTAAGTGTTCCAGTCCTTATGGAAACCCTTTTTATAATTTTCATAACCATAAATTTGTTTGCCATCGTAATAAGCAAGTGCATGCTCATCAGCGGGGAAGTGCGCGGGAACCCAATCGAGAATAACGCCAATACCATTTTGATGGCAGTGATCAACAAAATACATAAAATCATCGGGTGTGCCAAAACGGCTGGTTGGCGCGTAATAGTGTGTTACCTGGTATCCCCATGAAATATCCAGCGGGTGCTCCATAACGGGCATAAGCTCGATATGAGTGTAACCCATTCGCTTAACGTAATCAACAATTTCGTGCGCAAGCTGGCTGTAGCTTAGGTAACCCCATTCATTGGGGAATTCAGGATTGTTATAGTCCCGTTTCCATGAGCCGAGATGAAGCTCATAGATATTAATAGGGGAATCTTTATATGACAAGGGGTTACTGCTCCCTTTATTTGAAAGATTATCCATCCACTCTGAATCTTTCCACTCATATTTACCAATATCGTGAACTACGCATGCATTCTTGGGACGGTTTTCGCTGCGGTAAGCGTACGGATCTATTTTTCTTCTTAGTACGCCATCAACATTACTTGTAATGGAAAATTTATAGGTATCGCCTTCTTTCAATCCCGGCACAAAAACAGACCACAAACCTGAATCATGTACTTTCAGCATTTCATTTAAGGCTTCAGTCCACCCGTTAAACTCGCCAATTACGCTTATTGAAGCTGCATTAGGAGCCCATGTAGTGAAACGTACTCCACTTATGCCGCCTTCGGTTGTTATCTGTGCGCCGAATTTATCGTATACTTTGTAGAATGTACCGTTGCTGAATAAGTGTGCATCAAACTCTGTAATTTGTTTTGAATCTTCGGGCAGGGGAGCCGGTTCTGAAGTTGAAACGGATTCCGTGACAGTGATGGAATCTTCAGTATTCAATGTGCCGGTGGTTATTATAATTTCCGGATCATCTTCTGAAATTTCCCGGGACAGTTTTTCAGCCGTAACCGGCAGTTCTGTTTTAATACCTGTTTCAACAAGCTTAATATCAGTTTCGATAATTTTGGGTATATCTATTCTCTGTATGCGTTCTTTGATATCATTATCTTTGCCCGTTTCCAGGGGTCTGGCAGAAAGCTCTTTGGGTTTAGTGAAAATTTCTTCGGGTTCAATAACCTTTTCCGGAACAATATCTGCAGTAATATTTCCTGAAGAAGTAAGTTCTTTATCAGGCTCAGTTATATCTTCCTTCACAATTTTGGGATGAAGTTTTTCTTCAATTTCCTTTTTGCGAAGCTCGGTCTGTTCTTCTATTGAAAGCGGCGTCTTGCTTTCCGGATTTTCACTGCTATCGATATTGCTCATAAAAATAATTACCTGTTATCTAAACTGCTTGTCGGCTGGTAAATTCCCAGGCCGCCCTCGGCAGCTGCAAGGAAAATATATCCGCCGGAATAAAAAATATTGTTTGCTGAGCTGTTGGTTTGTATATAGCCTACTTTATTTGGTGATGAAGCGTTAGATACATTTACATTTTCTATTCCGTAAGTATTATCAGCGCAAAAAACATTATTGTTGTTTGCAAATATACCAAGTATCTGTCCCGTGCCTGTAAATTTTGATTTGTAAACAGGTGACTGCGGGTTGGTCACATCAAGTATCAGCATGCCGTTATATGAATCAGCCACATAAGCGTAGCCGCCGTTAACAGTAACATCACTGGCAACCCCTGATGTATTGAATACGTTGCTCAACTGTGGATTCGCAGGATTGGTTACATCTATAACTGCCAGCCCATTATTGCCAGCTGCAGCATACAGGTAATTACCTGAAAGATACAGCCCGTTTATACCTGAGGAGCCAATGGGGATTGATGAAACAAATGTAGGCTGATCAGGAAGCTGTGAAATATCGTAAACCTGTATCTGACCCGATTCCATTGCGATGTAGGCAAGCTTGTTTGACTGATCAATGAAAGAAGTATTCACAAAACCCGTTACAAGTATAGTTCCGATCAAAAAAGGATTTGAAGGGTTATCAATATCAAGAACAACAAAACCGTTATCGTAATCGCTGATAAATGTATAAAGATCACCATTTACAAATGCGGCAGTTACATCATTGGCATTGCCATCCGTATCGTATGATGATATTGAATCGGGTTGATTGATAAGTGTTATATCAACAACCTGCAGGCCGTTTGTTCCATCGGCAATAAGTGCGTAATCTCTCAGGTTTATTGGCGTTACATACACTCCGTTTGTTGATGCGTTTGTGCTGTATACGCTTACCAGGTTTATGTTTGATTGATCTACAGGATTGTTTATGCCGCTATCTTTACATGCCTGAAATGCAGTTACGAAACATACAAATAATACTAATAATAATACTTTCATAAATTAAATTAATTTGTTATTACCCGTAATTTATAGGAATATTATTGAAATATTTATGCAAATAATGTGCCTTTTTGTAAATATTTGTATTCAGCTTAGTGCAATTTTAATATCATATTTGTTCAGCAACCCAATAACAGAAGGCAAGGAAAATTGTGCCTTTTTAATTTTGTTTAGTTCCGGATCAATTGAATAATTAAATGCAGTTCGAAAGTCAGCTTTTTCAAGTACAGTTCTGTTGAATACAGCTCCTTTCAGATCGCACTTATCAAAAACGCAGGCTGATAAATCCGCTTCGCTGAGATCAATATCATGCATGCGGCAGTTTGTAAAGGCCGTCTTTTTAATTTTGACCTTATAAAATGAACTATCATTCAATATGCAATCCTCAAAACTGAACGAAAGTCCGAATTCATTGCAATTTTCAAACCGCAGTCCAAGCATTTTGCAGTCCTTAAAAATTGTATCACGGATTGAAGTATTACCCAGTTTCGCAAGACTCATATCACACGCGTCAAATCCGCATTCGGTAAATACCGCATCAGATAAATTACACTTTGAGAAATTGCAGCTGTTAAAAGTGCACCTGTCATATTCAGCAGTCTGAAACACTTCAATGGAAAAATCAATTCCTTCGTAGGTCTTTTCAGTAATGTAGTTCTTTTCCATTATTTAATTGTTGAATAAAATATTTGTGAGATGGGTTTTCATCAGGGATGGTTTCTTCCTATAAATCTTTGTTTCCCGAGTAAAAAATTTATGGCTTTTGTAACATTCCGTTCAATGCTTTCTTCAGTTTTAAGGAAAGATATATATCGAACTATCTCCAGTCTTAAAGATGGGGAGAGGCTATCGAAAATTTTTTTCGCTTTTACATTTGCTTTAAGCGCATTACTTAGTTTAGGGTGCACGGGAATGACTCTTTTTACATCATCATACGCAACTTCGAAATTCGCTTTATCTCCCGTATCTTTTTTTGCCGCTTTGCGCATTGGGGTGTTGAGGTAAAGTCTCCAGTGACCGCTGTATTTAACAAGCGTCTGCGTGAATTCGTGTCCATCAATTTTTAACCGTACGGGAATTTTACCTTTATCCTTTTTTGCCTGTGTGAAAATATGTTTCAGAACTACGGCAGGCAGGTACACAAACGGATTTACCCCGATTATTTCTATTGTTGCCGTAAATTTTACAAAGTTCTTCTTTGCCATATTATCATGGATATCTTATTTCCGGGC
>CAZQYL010000170.1:0-5805 GCA_964597425.1 uncultured Ignavibacteriales bacterium
ATAACTAATTTTAGTATTTCATAGTATTTATATATAATATTCCTTAATTTCTGAACTTATATCTTCTTTAAAAAATTGTTTTAATGAAAAAAATACAAGAGCAGGGCAAAGATTCTTTAAAAAAGAGTAATTTAATAATGCTTCTTTCAGTTTTTTCAAAAGCAGAATTAAACGAATTCGGAAAGTTTGTCCACTCACCTTTAAATCCCAGAAATGAAACCACAAGATTTTTCGATTGTATCAAAAAATATCATCCTTTGTTTAAAAGCGTGACCTTCAATAAAAGAACAGTTTATTCGGAATTATATCCCGGGAAGAAATACATTGATGAAGCTATAAGGAGAAATACAAGTAATTTGCTAAAACTGGCTGAAGATTACATAGCCTACAAAGAGCTGAAAAATGATCACTTTGAATACAATAAATATCTTATTGAATATTACTCCAGAAAAGACACTGGAAATTTACTCATGAAGAAAATACTGAAAACCGAAGCACTGCTAAACGAAAGTCCCTTGCGAAACCCTACCTATTACTACAGAATAAAGGAGTTGTACACCCTTAAAGCTTTTCATTTTTCCAGGGAAGACGCTACCAGGAAAAAATTTGATAATACCCCTGAAAGACTTGAACATACATGGCAGCATGCTGTATTGGAACTCTTTTCGGTATATGGCGCTGCCGTAAACGATATGCTGTATTTTAACAAAAAGTACGATATAGAATTACTGGAATACCTGCTTAAAATATACCGCGAGCCAGCATTCAGGAAAAGCAGCGCAACAGAGATTATGTATTACTGCATTATACTCAGTACTGAAGGAAGAAACGATGATACATTTTTAAAATTGAAATTACTGCTGGAGAAGAATCATAAAATATTTAACAAAGCTGAATTATTTGGTTTCTACATAAGCCTTCATAATTATGTTTACGAAAGAAGTCTTGATCCGAAAAATGAAATTGGGGAAGTAGAGTTTGAAATCGCGGAAAAAATGCTTGAACTTGGCTTAATTACCGAAAATGGAAAAATGACTTCTGAATGGTTTGTTAATACATTTGTGAAGGCAATACGCGCTTCTAAACTGAAGTTTGCCGAAAAATTCATCGAAGACTACAGTTCAATGCTGCCCGTTTCAGAACGAGAGAATGTAATTAACACCTCTTATGCTGAACTTGAGTTTACAAGGAAAAATTACACGAAGTCTTTGGGATTTCTGGCTAAAGTAAAATTCAACAATACCTGGGAAAAGCTAAGAGTAAACCATATGTATATAAAAATACATTACGAAATGAATAATCCTGAACTATTCTATTATATAACCGATAGTTTTAAACATTTCCTGAAAAATGAACCTTCACTTAATGATTATATAAAGAAAACCTTCGGAAGTTTTGTTAACCATACTATACGGGTATTCAAAATGAGATCCGGCGAGGACCTTACTCCTAAACTGTTTCTGAAAAAGGAAATTCTCAATTCGCAGATATCAGGTAACAAATGGCTGCTGGAAAAACTCAATGAACTGGAAGTGGAATAATTCTATTTAAATTTTTCCAAAAAAGGATGATACTCACCTTTTATGCCGATTGGTTCAGATGTTCTGATCTCATACACAGCTTCGATGGATGGCATTGCTTCATCTATCTTAAATCCGTTTCCTTTTAATATTTCAGTATAGCTATCCGTATGAAGGTCAGTGAACCCTTCGGAAAACTCGATCTCTTCGCCATCCATGGTTATTGAGCGGAATGTTTTATCGCCTGCCTTCAGATCATTTTTATCAATTGAAAGGAACCACTTCACATTCGCGTTTTCAAGCTCCAGCAGTCCGGCTGCTTTATCAGCTTTATAATAATGCAGAATATTGGATTGCGGATTACCGAATATCCAGGTAAGCATATCAAAAAAATGTACGCCGATATTGGTTGCTATTCCGCCTGATTTCAGCATATCACCTTTCCATGAATAATGATACCACTTTCCGCGGGGTGTTATGTATGTAAGAACAATATCATACTTCTTTTTGCTCTTTGCTGCTTCAATTTTTTTCTTTAGCTCAATAATTGATGGATGCAGCCTTAACTGAAGGATTGTATATACATTTTTGCCGGTTTCTTTTTCAAGTGATCTTAATGCATCGGCATTCCATGGATTCAGTACCAGCGGTTTTTCGCAAATTGCATTTGCATCTGCCCTCAGGGCAAACCTGATGTGCGCATCGTGCAGGTAATTGGGTGAGCATATGCTGACATAATGTATACGCCTGTCATCACCATCCCTGCGCAGTTTTTCGCAATGACGGTCAAATCTTTCAAATTCAGTAAAGAACGATGCATCCGGGAAGTACGAATCGATAACTCCTACTGAATCGTTAGGATCCAGTATAGCCAGCAGGTTCTGCTTATTATCTCTGATAGCTCGTAAATGCCTAGGCGCTACAAATCCGCCGGCACCAATTAAAGCAAAATTATTTGTTTTTATATTTTCTTGCATGATATTGTTGTAAACACGAAAATAACAAAAATATAGATATACTAATATGTATTTTTAAATATAATAATGTGGTTTTCTTCATCGTAAGATTTTACTTTAATTTGTTATATTTGTAGAAATAATAAGCACTTGCCCACAGTTAAGAAAACTGAAATAGCGTATATAAAAGGAGTTGGTCCCAAGCGAGCCGAAGCGTTTGAAAAATTGGGTCTAAAATACTCCACTGACCTTTTGACAGTGTACCCCAGGTTATACCTCCCCAACACTACAATTCGAAGCCTGGCCAAATACCATGAACAAAACGTTATAATTAAAGGGAAGATAATTGATAAGTTCAAACCTTTTAAACCTAATCACCCTACCCGGATAGTAATATTTGACGGTACCGCAAGCATTGAGTCATTGATGTGGGGTAATACTTTTTACAGGGAAAAACAATTCAAAGTAGGTGATGAGCATATCTTCTGGGGTAAGGTTGCATATAATGCTTATGAAAGAGATATCAAATTCGATATGCGCGATCATAAAAAATTTGAAGCCGGCGATGAAGAAATGATGAAATATCCTCTTATACCAATATATATCCTTTCAGAAGAATTAAAAAAAACATGGATAAAGCCACTATCTTTCACAAAGATCATATTTAATGCCCTCAGAAGTTCCGCGGACAGTATTCCGGAAGTATTGAGCGAACCCGTAAGAATAGCCAATGATCTTATGGATCACAAAACTGCTGTGCTTAAAATGCACTATCCACGTTCAATTGAAGATATAGAGGCGACAAGACAAACTCTTGCATTTGAAGAACTCTTCTACCTTCAGCTTGTAATGGCACTCAGAAAAAGATCAATAGCATCGGCAGAAAAAGGTATACACTTTGAAAGGATCGGAGAAAAGTTTGAAAAACTTTTTAAGGAGCATCTTGGATTTGAGCTGACCGGTGCGCAGAAAAAAGTGATAAAGGAAATTCTTGGCGATATGCGCTCAAATAAGCCTATGAACAGGTTACTGCAGGGTGATGTTGGCAGCGGTAAGACGATTGTTGCTGTATTCTGCTTTCTTGTTGCTGCTGAAAACGGCTACCAGTCAGCATTTATGTGTCCTACTGAGATACTCGCAGAGCAGCATTACAAAACGTTGAAATACTATTTTGATAAGCTGGGACTTTATTCCGTATTGCTCACAGGGGGACAGAAGAAAAAACACCGCGAAACTGTACTTGAAGAAATAAGAAGCGGAAAAGCTCAGGTTGTAGTAGGCACTCATGCACTGATACAGGAATCAGTAGATTTTAAATCACTTGGCTTTACCGTTATTGATGAGCAGCACAAGTTCGGGGTAATGCAGCGCGCAAAGCTTAAAGCCAAAGGTAACAATCCCGATGTACTTGTGATGACCGCTACTCCAATACCCCGCACGCTATCTCTGACTGTTTATGGTGATCTTGATGTATCGGTAATTGATGAGCTGCCGAAGAACAGAAAGAACATCAAAACCGCACTTCGGACCGAAACTGACAGATTAAAGGTATATAAGTTTATCCGTGAAGAGGTAAATATCGGGCGGCAGGCTTACATTGTATACCCGATAATTGAAGAATCTGAAAAGCTTGATCTAAAATCGGCGGTAAAACACTTTGAAATAATTAAGAATGAGATATTCCCGGACCTGAGAATAGGACTTGTGCACGGCAGGCTGCCGTGGTATGAAATTGATGAGACAATTGAAGCCTTTAAGGATAAGAAACTTGATATACTGGTATCAACAACAGTAATTGAAGTTGGTATAGATATTCCCAACGCGACCATTATGGTGATAGAAGAAGCTCAGCGATTCGGGCTCTCACAGCTCCATCAGCTGCGCGGCAGGGTTGGCAGAGGTGCTGAGCAGTCATATTGCATACTCATGGCAGAAACTTCAGGAGAAATTTCTACTGAGAGGCTTAAAATAATGACAGAGACCAACGATGGATTTAAGATCTCCGAAACCGATCTTAAGCTGCGCGGACCTGGTGAGTTTTTCGGTACAAGGCAATCAGGCGCATTAAAATTCACCGCGGCTGATCTGGTAAAAGATATGCCGCTTATAGAAAAAGCCCGTGAATCGGCATTCAAAGTAGTCAATGAAGACCCACAGCTGAGAAGTTTTGAAAACTCGAATATCCGCGAACATTTCCTTGTAAATTACAGGGAATCAATGGAACTGATAAAAATTGCATAACACACATAAATTAAATCATTACAGTCATGAGTAACAGGATAAAGCCACTGATCTTTTTGATAATTCTTGCCTGCTTTTTTTGGCTGGAAATGTTTGTACTCAAAACATTCAACTTCTGGCTAGAAATGACAATTGCAGCTTCGCTGCTTGCAGGACTTGGTTTATACTTTAATCACCGTAACGGGGAAGCAATTAACTACCGCCTCTATTTTTTTGAACCTAAATTCATATTGATAGGCATTGTTTCAGCGGCATTGTTATACCTTGTGTTCTATACAGGCGATATAGTTTCTAAAATTATACTGCCTTTTGCCGATAGGCAAATTGTTGGAGTTTACAACAATAAATCACTGCTGGATCCAACGGTAATTGGTTTGCTTTTACTATTCATAATCGGACCGGCTGAAGAAGTTTTCTGGCGCGGATATGTTCAGGATACACTTGCTGAAAAATTAGGTGATAACAAGGGCTGGATAGTTGCTTCGCTTATTTACGGCGCAGTACATATTGTTGCCATGAATTTTATGCTGTTTATGGCTGCATTGATTTGCGGCTTATTCTGGGGATGGGTATTTAAAAAGTATAAGTCTGTATGGCCGGGTTTGATCTCACATGCTTTGTGGGACCTGACAATTTTTGTTCTGCTTCCCGTCAGGTAAAAAAGGGAATAAAAAAAGGGAGTTAAAAAACTCCCTTTAGTACTTTATATATTTTTGTTGTTATCTTATGAATTCAACAAGTGCGCTGGCAACAGTGTTTTTCTTGTTATCAAGAAGGAAACATCTGTATATACCCGGTGAATCAACTCTTAAGTCGCTTGATTCAAAATAGATGTATTTCATATCAGCTGATACATCAAAATCTACTTTTTTGTAATAATCAAAGCTGTATCCGTTGTATTTATCAAACTGGATTGCGCAATCTTTTAAACCTAATGCATAATCGCATTTTACCATTACAGTAATTGCGCCGGTATAAAACCTGTCACTGATTGAAACTTCACCTGACGAACCGTATTTTTCACAGAAATACATAACCGGCCCGTTCTGGGCTTTAAGTTCGCTGGTTAAACCCATTACAAACAATAA
>CAZQYL010000171.1:0-3260 GCA_964597425.1 uncultured Ignavibacteriales bacterium
ATTTAAGCAAAAATCATAAATTTTACAAATCATAAATTTAGTACTTTTAATATCATTTTTGCGTTAGTTTATAGAATATCCTGAATTAATAATCAAATATCGGGAATAAAGAAATTCATGAATACTTTCTTTCAATATTGCTTTTCAGGTCAAGGAGTCTTTGCTTCACTTCTGACTGCAATTTGCGGTTCACTTTATCCCTGAATATTCTGAATGGCCATCGGAGCTCAAATGAATAAATAAAAGATACTTCGGTCTGTTCAGGTCCAATCTGTGCAAATTTCCATGAACCGGCAAATGAACTGAATATAAACGGACCCTTTGTCATTTTAACAGCAGTTCCTTCTGGTCGGTTAAATGAAACATATTCCGTGATCATACCCAGTCCGTTTTTTGCAACGCAATCAGCCCTCACTCCAACACCTGCTTCTGTACTACCATCCATCAGTTCGGCTTTTTTAAGGAAGGTATCCCACTTGAGCCTGTTGGTGTAATCCTGCGTAAAGTCAAAAACTACTTCACGGCTGGAGTTTATCATTATTTTTTCAGTAATTCTAATTCGCGCCATGTTAATCGGATCGTCTAAGAAAGTTTGTAATTTTTAAAGACCTATATATTCAGCCTTAATATACTTATCAGGTCATAATATTGCCATTACAAAAGAACAAGTTAAGGAATTCCCGATTTATCTTTTTTCTAAAAAGAAAGATCATATTTCATTGAAAGAGTGTAAACCTTTATTAATAAATTAACATCTAACGGTATAGCTCTTCAGTATTTTAATCCCCAAAAACAATAAAGAAAACTATATGCTATTATTTAAAAATGCTGTTGTTGTTATGAATATTACTTTTTTGGTTGTATGTTCCATTTTATTACCGTCATTTACAAAAGCCTCTGATAAATCGCAACTGCAAAAATATCCATCTGATTCATCAAAAGTACTTTCTGCGGCAGCTGATTCCATGCATTGGGATCTTCAGGGTAAGACAGATTTTGTTGAATACCAGGGACGTCAGAGTATTTTTCTTAATGGGGGAGCCGCAATATTAAAAGACTTTGAAATGCGGGATGCCATCATTGATGTAGATGTTTCAACTCCTGCAAGCCGCGGATTCTTCGGTGTGCAGTTCCGCATTGATAGCACCGGTGCTAATGCCGAATATCTTTATCTCAGGCAGCATTACTCGGGACAGCCCGATGCGATGCAGTATACACCGGTCATTGGCGGGGGACTCAACTGGCAGATATACAACGGACCCGGTTTTACAGGAGCCGTAGATATTCCGCATAACGAATGGTTTCACCTGCGGATAGTTATTAAAGGCGCACAGGCATACCTTTATGTTAAAGATATGAATAATCCCGCGCTTGTTATGAATGACCTGAAAAGCGGGGTCGAAAGAGGTTCAGTCGCCCTTGTAGTACTTATGGGTGAAGCTTATTTTTCTGATTTCAAAATCCAAACTACCCCTGATGCAGAGTGGGTGAGAAATGAGCCGCCCATGATGCCCGGAATTTTAACGGGGTGGGAACTCTCTCCGTCTTACGATGCGCTATCGGTAAATCCCGAGCGCCCACTTACCGGCGCAGAAACTGATACTATCCCATGGCAAAGTGTGGAAGCAGAAGCGCCTGGGTTTGTGACAATTTACCGCTACCGCTCAGCGCCCAGAATAAGAGTAACATTTGCGAATGATTTTTCCAAGCGGCTTGAGCCGCAGCCAGGATCGAAGTTAGTTTATGCACGGTGTATTATCAATTCCCCGGTTGATGGCGTAAGAAAGCTTAGTTTCGGTTATAGTGATGAGGTAAGCATATTTTTGAACGGGAATATTTTATTCCGCGGCAGAAGCGCGCAGAATTTCAGGGATACAAGGTTCCTGGGTATTGTTGACCCCGAAAATGACGCAGTCTACCTTCCCTTAAAGAAAGGCAGAAATGAACTGATCCTAGCGTTAAGTGAACTCGGCGGCGGATGGGGATTTATTTGCAGATTAGTGGAGTGATGGTTGAGAAGTTTAATTTTGTTATAATAGAAAAAGAAAAACCCACGACTTAAGTCGTGGGTTTGATGAAAAAAAATGTATCGTAATCCGTTTCAACGGTTTATGTTTAACATTTACTTTCCCTTCGCAGACTATTTTACCAATTTATTTCGTGTCGTGTTTTAAGGCTTCGTAAAATCTCCGTATTCATATGTGGTTTTATAAGCGGGAGTTACATAATCCGGACGATATCTTATCTTTTCAATTGTTCTGTTATCTGAATCATATTTATATTCTGTCTTATTATAATATGCAGAGTATATAGCTTGTGAATTCGGTAAATAAGTTATGTTGGATGTAATTGTTGTATCAATTTGTGATATGAGCAAGGTATCGATATATGCAAATTTAGAAATTGTCAGCAAATCTTTTTCAGAGTGATATCTTTTTTTCATTAAGATATTTTTGCCTTCACCATAAAAAAATGAGTCAACGGATGATAGCCATTTTTTCGTATTTGAATTGTATTCTCTTTTTGTTTCTTCAATTTTTCTCGATAAACTATCATAAGTGTATTCAAATGATGTTGCGTTTGAATCACTTCCCCTCATATGTTTAATGACTAAATTATCTTTATTGTAAAAGTATTGATTTGATATGAACTGTTTTTCAGGGGAGACGATTACAACACTCTTGATCAATCTGTTTAAGCTGTCATAAATTAATATTTCCTTTTGAAAGTTATCACATGACCTCATGCAGTATTGCTCTGAAATTAATTTTCCGGTCGGGTCATATTGATAAAAGAGAAGGTCGTTTTTGCCCAACAATTGTCCCTTTTCGTTAAAACTCTCAAAAGATGAGTCAATAGACTCTAATTTATAATTTCCGGAATCGTATTCAAATTGCCTGGTGTAAGTAATTTTCCTTTTCTTTTCCTGTTTCATATATTCCTGCCTCCAGTCACCCTTAAAGAGTTCCGTACAGCCGGTTAATGAATATAGTAACACAAAGGAAGCAGCTATCCCCAGGAAAAAATAACCTGAAATTCTCTGATATTTATGCTTATTGGACATTTATAAAAGATGATTAAAAAAACAAACATGTCTACTTTCCCTTCGCAGCTTCTTTCACCAATTTTTCAAGAACCTTCATATCAATATCCGCCAGCTTGTTGATGTAAAGACAGCCCACTCCGGCTTTATGTTTACCGAATTTCTTCAGCAGGTCTGAGTGTTTTTTTACATCAATCACCAGCTGCAAAGATATATT
>CAZQYL010000171.1:3360-5766 GCA_964597425.1 uncultured Ignavibacteriales bacterium
TAAAAATGAATCTTCTGTTCGTTCATTATCATCCGGGTATAGTTCTAGGCATCTGTTGAGCATTCCCATTGAAGCAATGCCTAATGTATCTTGGTCAAGATCAACATTTTTGCAGATATCAGAAAGCTCTTTATAGAATTTGGTTTCTTCACCATTCAACAAGTATCTGCAATGGCACTTTGCAAAGCGGGATAATAATTCCTTTTTATCGTCAGCAAAGTTATACCCTTTATAATTATTGAATATAATACTTTTTAAAATATATAACTCGCTTAAATAATTATCTATATCCAGCTCAACTTTTTGTGGTTCATTCTTAAACTCAAAAAACAGCCTGAAAAAATTGAAGCCTTTGCCGGGTACACTTTCAACTTTCCCGCCGGTATTTTTTGTGATATCAATAACGCTTTCAAGCAAAGTGTGGTACCACAGCCGGTAAAAGCCTTCGGAAATATCATTGCCATGTTTATCTTCAGAGTGATCTCCGCTGAAGGTATCGTTGTAAAACAGTTTCCATGGGATTTTTCTATCGATCTTTTTAGTCATTTCTATATTAATCTATCAGTTTCAATATTAATTACTTCGTCTGTGTATGTTATCATAAGCGTGTTTCCCGCAAATTCATTTTTCAGGAATTTGATAGTCGTGAGAGCTTTGTATGGTAGATTTACCTTTTCCAGTGAAGATGTATCTATCAAAAAACCGCCGCCTTCAGCGGGTATGAATACGTACCTTCCGTCGGGTGAATCCATAACATAATTATCAAGGTTTTGGTTAAGCCTGTTCCAGCTTCCAAAATATTTTTCTGTTTCAATTTTTGCATTAATGTAAATATCCGCTACCCACAGCATTCTTCCGTTGTTGGGTTCATCGGTCCCGGTAATGACAAGCTTTATATCGTGGAATTTGGAAGAATAATTCTGCTGCATGCTCAGTCTTTTTGTAACGATTTTTCGTTACCTCTTTTAAAATTTCCTGTTATTTTTGCAAGAGTTAACTGTATCTCTTTGCCTGAAGCTTTTTCAATCTTCATCAATAGCTTTTTTGCGGCTAATCCTTTTACAAGCACTACAGGTTTGTTATTCCAATAGATCTGAATTTTATTATCCTTCAGCTCTTTGTAGTCGAAGGGCTCTTCATCCAGTATGTCTCTTTGATCGACCGGTGTCACAATTCTCCCGATATAATGTTTAAAAATTATTACTATTTATGACCATGTAAACAAGGAAAAATACAATTTTTGCAAGCACAAATATACTCACTTAATCAACTATTCGATATTAATCCTGCCTGCAAATCTATATTCACTTCTTCGTAAGATCAACCAGATCTTTCCCCGAGCCTTTCAGCAATCCTATGGACCATTTTGTGATAACTACGGAGCTAATGATCCCGGAGATGCTATCGAGCGAGTATAAATTGTAGAACATACCCGCTGTTAACGCTATTATTGCTGTTACGCTGGTAAGTCCATCTGCAAGAACGTGCAGGTAGGCTGAGCGTATATTATGGTCGTGGTGCTCATGTCCGTGGTGAAGGAAAACCGCGCTAAGCGCGTTTACTATCAGCCCTACGACGGCGACAAAAATAGCTTCTTCAAACTTAATGGTTACGGGGTTAAAAAATCTTTCTACAGATTGTACTGCCATTAATACTGCTATCACAAGCAGAACGATCGCGCTTGTATACCCCGATAATGCCAGAAGTTTATTTTTACTGAAGGAGAATTTAGAGCTATTGGAATATTTTCGGGCTATAATATATGCAGCCCAGCTTAAACCCAGTGCAAATACATGGCTTGCCATGTGATAGCCATCTGCAAGCAGCGCCATCGAACCCGTCCAGTATCCTGCAATAATTTCAACAACCATTGTACCCGCCGTAAGGTATACAACCCAACGCGTGCGCACTTCATGCTCACCTGAATGGTCATCATGGCTGTGCCCATGGTTATGATCGTGGTTATGATCGTGGTTGTGCTCATGGGTATGCGGATGGTGGTGGTCGTGGTGCTGATGGTCTGACATATTACATTAACATTTACAGCAAAATTAATCGATTGCTTTCACACTTTAAAGGATTAAATCCTTAGTCATACATTTTAAAAAAGCACCCATATTAAATATGGATGCTTTTTGCTAAATAGCTCTTATTGACACAACAAAAAGATCAATTATTTCTTCTTCTTTGATTTGGGATTATAATTCGCCTCGTACATCTCTATCCAATCCTTAGCGCTCATCTTTTTCATTAATTTGCCTATCAGCTTATATGGGATATCATCCGGCTTCTTGAAGCGTACGCAGCTTTTGCCCATATCAAGCTTTTGTTTGCTGTGCTTGGGGAACTCGCTGACAAACCATTTCAATAATCTCGGGTTGGCGTAAATACCCATATGGTAAAAAT
>CAZQYL010000172.1:0-1402 GCA_964597425.1 uncultured Ignavibacteriales bacterium
GTATTGCCAAATGTTCACCTGCTTGATCTTGCGGGACCCGACCAGGTATTCTTTGAAGCTATTGGTTTTGATGCACCATTAAGCATTGAGTACTGCACAACATCTAAAACACTTAAGAGCTCGGCAAACCTTCCGTTCGGTAAACTCAGACATTTTTCAAAAGTCAAAATTGCACAGGGAGATTTTATTATGGTGCCCGGTGCAAACCTCGGCTATATCCAGTCAAAGGAATTCAAAGCTAACAAAAGCCTGTTTGAATGGATCAGAGACTGTTATGCAAAAGGTATCCATATCTGCAGTATATGCAGCGGATCATTTGTACTTGCCGAGAGCGGTATTCTTGAAGGAAGGAGCTGCACAACCCACTGGAAAAGATCAAAAGAGCTGCAGGAAATGTACCCGGGTGCAAAAGTTCAGGAAAATGTACTTTACACAGATGATAACGGAATTTATACCAGCGCGGGAATAGCTTCGGGTATCGATATGGCATTATATATCCTCGAGAAATTATACGGTACCTACTTTGCCCACAAGGTTGCCCGTGAAATTGTCATTTACAGCCGCCGGAACGGCAGCCAGGCGCAGCAGAGTGAACTGCTCAATTACAGGAATCATATCCATTCAGGCATTCACAAAGTGCAGGATTGGCTGCAGGAGAACCTGCACAGGAGATCTACGCTTGATGACCTTGCTGATATTGCCAATATGAGCGGACGGAATTTTACGCGCGTCTTCAAAAAAGAAACATCGCTGACAGTGAACAATTATATTACAATATTACGGAAAGAAAAAATTTCACAGCTTCTGCGAAATCCTGACCTGACAAGAAAACAAATTGCAAAAAAGTGCGGCTTAAAAAGTGAAAGACAGATCAGCCGTATATTAAACTCCTGACGAAGTAAGTTATTTTTAAAAAAATTCATCTAACTTTAATTTAAAAGAATATGAAAATATACTTAATGCATACTATTGCCTTCTGTTTGGTTTTATTTTCCTTTACGGATATTTACACACATGAAAATAACATTACATCAATTACATTTAAAGATAAAATGCGCAAAAGAAATATTGATATTAAACACATTGCACTTGATCTGAAATTTGACAGCGCTAAAAAACAGGCGTACGGTACTGCGGCAATAACATTTTCACCGCTTGAAACATCCCGCCAAATCACGCTTGATGCCGGTAGACTTACGCTAAATTCAATAACCATACCGGACGGTGCGCAGCTTACATTTGATTACGACGGCTCGGATTCCAATGACGCACTAAAAATAACACTTGACCGCGAATACAGTCCTGATGAAGTCATAACAATTACTATCGACTATCATACCAATTGGGTGAACAACACAGACCCCTTGAACATATGGGGAAGCAACGGCAAGGGTCTTAGATT
>CAZQYL010000172.1:1502-5761 GCA_964597425.1 uncultured Ignavibacteriales bacterium
GCAGCGAATCATTTAACTTCAATTGTAGTTGGCGAGTATTCCGAAGTAAAGCAGCAATATGAAGATATTGAGCTTATCAGTTACGGATATCCCGATGAAAAAGAAGGAGTTGAAGCAAGCGTTGTTATGCTCCCTGAGATGATAAAGTATTTCTCTGGAGTTACAGGAGTAAAATATCCGTTTAAAAATTACTCACAGGTATTTGTGCAGGAGCTCCCCGCCTGGGTTGGGAATAATACAGTATCTGTAATAACGGAAAATATGATAGATGATTACAGCACTCACGCTGATTTTTTCTACCTGTGGGATCAAACCGAAGCAGAAGCGCTGGCATCGCAATGGTTCGGCAATCACATTACATGCGGCAGCTGGGCGCATATTTGGTTAAACAGGTCGTTTGCTCATTACTTTAACCAGCTGTTCAATGAACAGAAAAACGGAAAAGATGAATTCCTGCTATACCAAAGAACATGGGACCAGAGCACTTATCACTGGGATTGGGATGGCGGCATAAAAATTCCTGTAGTAAATCCGGCATATGAGGATGCGTTATCTTTTGTGAACGATAATTACACCAACTTTCATGGCGCATCTGTACTGCACATGCTTCGTAAACATTTGGGTGAAGAGAACTGGTGGAAAGCCATAAGGCTTTACTGCCAAAATAACGGCGGTAAAATAGTAACCTCAAATGAATTCCAAAAAGCTGTTGAAGAATCCGCAGGTGAACCCATGGGCTGGTTCTTTGATCAGTGGGTTTATGGCGTGGGTCACCCTGTTTTTGAAATTGAAAAGCAATACAACGATTCGAAAAAACAATTGATAATAACTGTTTTACAGAAACAGAAAAAAGATACCGCAATTACTTTCCCGCAGGCGGAGTATTTTAAAGGCAAGGTTGATATTGAAATAGACAGCAAAATCATGCAGGTATGGCTTGATGCAAAAGAAAAGAATGTTTACACATTTCCGCTAAACATTGAGCCTAAGCTGGTAAACTTTGACTTTGAAAGTACCTGGATAAAGAAGCTCACATTTAAAAAACCGTTAAAAGAGCTCATTTACCAGTTTGAAAATGACCCTGATGTTTTGGGCAGAAACTTAGCTATGACAGAGCTTGTCTCACTTGCAAAAGATGAGAATACCAAAAATGAAGACAAAGAACTGATTTACCCGGCATTCAGAAATGTAATAGAAAGCAATATATACTGGCGTATGAGGTTCAACGCATTATCTCAGCTAAGGAACCTGATTACAAATGCTTCTGATCCAAAGCCGGCTAAGTTAAATGAAGAAACGATAAATATGCTGCTAAGGGTGATAGAAAAAGATAGTGCCTGGGTGTTAACTTCAGCGGTAACATTTTTGGGTATGACAAGGGATACTAAATTTGCTGAAATTTACATCAAAGGTTTAAGCAACAAAAGTGAACGAGTTGTGAACGCCTGCGCAGTTGCGCTGGGTAAATGCAAAAGTCCGAAAGCATTTGATGAATTAATAAAATTGAAAGATAAACCATCCTGGAAGAACCAAAGCCTGATAAGCGCGCTCAACGGCTTGAAGGAGCTTGGAGACCCAAGAGGCGCTGAGCTCGCATTAATTGCGCTTACTGATTCAAGGTCACCCCACTGGACGCTTGCAATTCCTGTGTGGGATCACAGGCTGGCAGCTGCGGAAACTCTGCGGGCATTAGGATTTGGCAGCAGAGGTTATGAGCTTGTTATAGGGCAATTCAACAAAGCAATGGATGAGAACAACATCAATGATATATTCTACAATGTAGTATGTTTAACCGCTCTTGCTGATCCGCGTGCAGAACACATTTTTGATCTGCTTGCCGCAAAATTTGCCGGTGACCCGGTAATTTTACCCGCAGTCGAGCAATATAAACAGCAATTCATTTCTACAGTTAAAAGTAATTGATAAATTATCCTTCAATATATAATGAAACGTTCTGAAATAAATCCGCTCCCTGAATATTTTGACAGGTATATTAACAAGTGTGATGATATAGAGCTTCTTGATGCAATTGACCTAAGCATCACAGAACTTGGTAATATACCTCTTGATAAATGGGTATCACTTGGCGAAAGAAAATACGCCCCCGGTAAATGGAGCGTAAAAGATATACTTCAGCATTTGGTCGATACTGAAAGGATTTTTTCTTACAGGGCATTAGCTTACGCAAGGGGTGAGTCACAAAAAGTTCCGGCATATGATCAGGACTATTACGTAAGATCTGCCCATTCCAACAGAAGAAGTATTGAAGATCTTCTGGAAGAACTGAAAATTTCCCATGATTCATTAAAATGTTTATTTTCCTCATTCACACCCGCAATGCTGCATAAAATGTGCCGTGGATTTGCGGGTGAGTATTCGGTAGCCTCGGTTGGCTTCATTTTACCCGGCCACCAGCGGTGGCATTTTGAAGTAATTGAAGAAAAATATATACAACTTCTCTAAAAAAGGTTATTTATCTCAATCCCCTTCTGTAAATCGCTTCTGGCGGCTCCAATTACAATATTTCATATCAATAAAACACTTCATTCAGTATATTTGGATTTACTATTGCAATCAAACTGAATGAAAGATAACACCAAGCTGGTTCTGGTTAAGCTTCTTCATACCGCTATATGGGTCTTTTTCAACGTAGTTATTTTCTACCTGCTGTATGCTGTGATCGTCAATAAAATTGATATTTGGGTGTGGATTTGCCTTGGACTTATCGGGCTCGAGGTAATTATTTTGCTGGTCTTCAGAAGCGTATGCCCTGTTACTTTGCTGGCAGAAAGATATTCTGATTCCGACAGGGCGAATTTTGATATTTACCTGCCCCACTGGCTTGCCAAGTACAACAAAAGAATTTATTCAGTAATTGTATTAATAGCCCTGGTTATTTTGGTTTACCGTTTATATTCCTAAATAAAATCATTTTGATATTTGTTAAAATTTATAAGAACTGATTCAGAAAATACGGACTTCCTTGAACTTGTAAAAGGGCTCGATCTTGATCTAGCCGTGCGTGATGGCAGTGACCGCGTGTTTTACAACCAGTTCAACAAGCTTGATGCCATAAAGCACGTTATCGTTGTATATGATGATGATATCCCCGCCGGGTGCGGAGCAATTAAACATTTTTCATCTGATACCATGGAAGTTAAACGGATGTTTACACCTCTAAAATTTCGCTCAAGAGGCATAGCCTCTTTGATACTGGCTGAGCTTGAAAAATGGACCCTGGAGCTGGGTTACACAAAATGCATCCTGGAAACAGGCAAAAGACAGCCTGAGGCAATCGCACTGTATAAAAAGAATGGATACAAGGTAATACCCAATTACGGGCAGTATATAGGAATTGAAAACAGTGTTTGCTTCCTTAAAGAACTAAATAATTTAGATAATTAGCAAGATCAGCATGACATCAAAAGTAAAATTGTATCCCGGCACATATAAAAATTATTCCGAAGAGATTTATAAAGCGATCAGGAATGAAACATTCGGTGAAGATATAGGTCAGAATAGCTGGCTTACAGCTGATGAATACCGTGAAATGTTTTCACTTCTTGGCATAACAGGAAGATCTGAAGTGCTTGAAATTGCTTCGGGTTCCGGCGGACCCGCTATATGCATGGTAAAAGAAACCGGCTGTCATTTGACAGGCGTGGAGTATGATAAAAATGGAGTGGATAATTCCCTGAAACTGGCTGAAGCAAACGGACTTACCGGGCAAACAAAATTTCTTCACGGCGATGCATCCGAGCCACTGCCCTTTGAAGATAATTCATTTGATGCGGTTTTTACTATTGACGCCATTAATCACCTCAAAAACAGGGATAGAGTACTTAAGGAATTTTACCGCGTGCTTAAAGCCGGAGGAAGACTTCTTTATACTGACCCGATTGTTGTAACGGGAATATTGTCTAATGAAGAAATCGCAGTAAGAAGCTCAATAGGTTATTTTTTGTTTACTCCTTTGGGTGATAATGAACGGTTGCTTGAAAAAGCCGGATTTACAGAAATACGATCAAGTGATGTTACGGAAAATATGTCTCTAGTATCACAGAAATGGTTTAACGCCCGGGAAAAAAGGCAAGATGAACTTCTCACTATTGAAGATGAAGATAATTACAACGGACTGCAGAAATTCTTTAAAATGGTCCATACACTTTCATCTGAAAAGAGGCTTTCCAGAATAATGTTCACCGCCCGGAAATAAGATATCCATGATAATATGGCAAAGAAGAACTTTGTAAAATTTA
>CAZQYL010000173.1:0-5742 GCA_964597425.1 uncultured Ignavibacteriales bacterium
TCTCCGATTTGATAAGTCGTAGGCCACTCCCGCAATGTATGAAACTAAAATCTTCTATCTAAATGTGCGCTTGACTAACTGAGCGATAGCTCAGGAAGTTCTGCCATTTCACTTCTCAAATCTCCGATTTGATAAGTCGTAGGCCACTATGTAAAACCGCAAAAAATACTGGTTTTTCAGGGTATTTGGCCCATTGAATTACAAATTTAACTAATAAATAATTTATTTAAAAGTTATAAAATTATTCCGTTACCCCCTGAATTATTAATGATTTTCTTTCTTTCATTTTAATTATAATTGAGCTGAATTAACTTTAATAATAAAAATGCTGAACATTCTGAGATATATATTATTATTTTTAGTTTTTATACACTCTGTCAATTCACAGGAAAGGAATTTCTGTGGCACAGAAATTCCTTCACAGCAATGGGAAAATATTTTCAGCAGCCTTATAAATGATTTCAAAAAAACACACGAACAAAACTCCTCTCAGCAATTTACAGAATATACTATTCCCGTAATATTTCATGTAATACACAGCGGGCAGTCTGTAGGTACATTCCCGAATATAGTTCAGGCTCAAATAATCTCGCAGATAACTGTATTAAACCAGGATTACGCCGGTACAGGTTTTAACTATAACACATACCCCCCAAATGCTTTTATACAATGGGCAATAAATCAGAATCTTCCACAGGCAAACTTGGATTCTTTGGGAAGAGTAAAAATAGCAAACATTAATATCAAATTCTGCCTGGCTGAAAAAGATACGCTTGGCAATATTTTGACTGAACCCGGCATTGAAAGAATAAACCTGAATTCGAGAGGATGGGTTAATCCGAATACTTTTACCACACCCCAAACGCTCCGTGCGTATTTTGATGGTACTATAAAACCCGGCTCAATTTGGAACGTAAGAAAATACCTAAACATTTGGATAAGTGATAAGAATGCGGCAGTTCCTTTTACAGGTTTTGCAACTCTGCCGCCACTGAGTACTTTGCCCGGAATTACAGGCGGCGGCGAAGGCACTGAAACCACAGATGGCATCTGGAGCTATTCATCAGCAGTTGGCTCGGCGTTTATTTTCCCCGGGGGAATTTACGCATCACCAAATGTGAGAGGCAGAACGATAACTCATGAAGCGGGACATTACCTGGGATTAAGGCATATTTGGGCTGACGGCAATTGCCTGACAGACTACTGTGCAGATACTCCCCCCGCGTTCACATCAAACACAGGCTTCCCTGCCTACCCGCTGAATCCCGGTTCCTGCGGCAGTCCAAGCAATTCACCAAACGGTGAGATGTACATGAATTACATGGATTATTCAGCTGATCCTGCAAAATATATGTTCACATATGACCAGGCGGTAAGAATGCAGACCGCAATGCTGAACAGTCCTTTCAGGAATCAGCTGGGCACTCATGGCTTATGTGTTGCTGTACTGGGAATCAACAATGAAGGAGGTAATATTCCGGACGGATATGAACTGATGCAGAATTATCCTAACCCGTTTAATCCTGAAACAGAAATTACATTCACTTTGCCGGAACGGGTTAATGTGATGATAAGAATATATAATTCAGCAGGTGAAGAAACTGCGACACTATTAAATGAAGTTAGGTCAAAAGGATATCATATTTTAAGATGGAACGCTGCGGACTATCCCAGCGGAATATATTACTATCAGCTGGTTTCAGATGGCATTAGCATAACAAGGAAAATGGTGCTGCTTAAATAGAGCTATAGTTTAATTTGTATGTGCGCATTACGTGTTCTTATCAGTTCAAAGAGCATATTAAATTCAGCATTCATAATGAGCAAACTGTTATATCTTCCTTTTTTCCTGCCATGGTAGTCTTTAAACAGCAATGCCTGCGCAATCAAAGGATTTTCCCTTTCGATAACAGCAATTTCCTTTAGATTTACAGTGAAATTATTTGGTATGTAATTTATAACACTCTTTAACAATAGGGTGTCATTATCATAGTAAACAACTTCATGATATTTCTTCATCCAGTTGACGTATGGACCGAAAAGCAACCCCAACAGGATAAACAATATTGAAAATATTATGAAACCTGGTTCCTTTACAACAGCAAGCACTGCAAAAGGAACTGCAAGTAAGTACATTACAATATGAATATACTTCATAATTCTGCCGTACACGCTGCCAAACATCAGCTGAGATGAGTCCTTTTTATCAAGCTTGAACCTGAATAAAATGTTTTCTGTCATACTTATATGTTTTAGATGTTTATTTTAAACACTCTCATTTCTAAAATGTTCCATACTTTATTCATTCTTAATCCTGCCAGTAAATACTCAATTTCCGGATTTTGAAGATAAATATCATATGAAATGATACTACCATACAGTTATTTTTGAGTTACTGATATGCGTAAATCTGTAGCATTTATATACATCTTACCCTTCATTCAATGGTTCGGGCTTATGGTGGTCATAGCGATCTCCATTGATTACTTTTTGCACAGGCTCGATCTGTTATCAATTGGTTACTGGCTAAGTTACCCCGGAACTCTGCTTATAATTCTCTCTTTTTTGTACTCCCTCCGTAAACGTAAAATATTTGAAAGCGGATCACCCAAAAGAATGCTCTCCCTTCATGAATATCTCGCATGGGCCGGCTCGATACTCCTTCTAGTGCATGCCGGAATTCATTTTAATGCTGTTCTGCCCTGGCTTGGCATAATTATGATGCTTATAACTGTTGGCAGCGGTTTGACAGGGAAATACCTGCTGAAAAGATCGACTGAAGATTTGAAAACCAAAAAAAAGAATTTAAAAGACCTCGGTCTGAGCGAAGAAGAAACCGAGAAGCAGCTTTTCTTTGATTCGATTACTGTTGATCTTATGAAAAAATGGCGCATAGTCCATATACCAATAACAGTACTTTTTGCGGTTCTTGCAATTCTGCACATAATTACTATTATTATGTTTACCTGATGAAAAAACTTTCCATTATTGTTGTAACTGTAATTGTAGTTGGGTTAATGTATGCCTATCCGCATATTATGTTAAATCCGGGTGAATTGAGCAATGGTCACCAAAATGTAAAGTCTGATTGCTTAGCATGCCACAAGCCCTTTTGGGGAATATCAAACGAGAAGTGCATTTCGTGTCATAAAGTATCTGAAATTGGATCGAAAAAAAACGATAGTACAAAATTAAAAAAAATCCTGTTTCACCAAAATTTAACATACCAGGAGTGCTCATCCTGCCACAGCGATCATGTCGGTCTCAATCCGCTCAATTTGACCTCCAAGTTTTCTCATGAACTTGTATCAGAAAACATAATCAGCAACTGTGTGGGTTGTCATGAAATACCATCCGGCATCAAACATTCAAAATATAAAAGGGAATGCAAAAACTGTCATATCACGGATAAATGGACCCGGGTACAGAACTTTAAACATGAATTCATTGCAGAAAATGAAGTCAATAATTGCAGTTCCTGCCACAATAATCCCGGTGATGAACTCCATTCGGGAATATCAGAAAATTGCAGTTTTTGCCACGGCACTTCCGGATGGAAACCTTCATCTTTTGATCACTCATCTAAATTTTACCTTGATAGAAACCATAACACGAAGTGTAATACATGCCACACCAATAATAACTATAGATCATACACATGTTACGGATGCCATGAACATTCACCCGGCAAAATTGCAGATGAGCATATAGAAGAAGGAATTAATAATTTTGAAGATTGTGTTACATGCCATAAGAGTGCCGATGAGCATGATATTAAGGGAGGCAAAGACGAAGATAATTCAAAAGAGAAAATCAAAGAGCCTGAACATGATGAAAATGACGATGATGATTAAAGATACGATAAAATAAAACTGCCCTGAAGAAACACCTTCAGAGCAGTTTCATACATAACCCCCCAATTTAAATCTTAAATACGTTTGTAACCTAGTTTACAGATACTTTTTCCCTGGCTTTGGTTTCAATGTATTTTTTTACTTCTGCATACATAGTTTCTGCGTCCAGTCCAGCCTGATGGAGCACGCTTTCAGCTGAACCGCTGCCAAGGTAATATCCTTTGCGGAACGGATGCAAGATGTTGTAGCGGGCTTCAAAGCCGGTTATCCATTTATACATAGTAGGTAGAGTGAATCCAGTAATGCCCAATGCATCGCGTCTGACTGTATATGGCAGCAATGCCTCGCGTTCTTCTTTTGGATGTGCATCATATAGCTCAGCGCTCGAAATATGATAAATATTCATGTTGTAGCCATCTTTATCAAGCATCGGCAGTACTTTAGTAATAAATTCAATTGTAACACCGCTTTCCTGAAGTATTATTGAGCCATCAAGCGGCTGATTCGGATCAGCTTTCCTCAAAGCATATACGCCTTTTGCTGCTTCTGTAGCGGGCGCTATTCCAAGTTTAACCCTATCCATAATGAGCTCATTTGGTCTGGTTACAAAAGGTGAAAGTATTGCAGGTCTCTGCTTCAATCCGGCTGCAAGCAGCGGCCATATTTCGCCGGGCTCCCATGGAGTAAGTGTTATCAGTATTCCCGGAGGAAAGTTTTCCTGTATTA
The DNA here is from genome assembly GCA_964597425.1 of uncultured Ignavibacteriales bacterium. Taxonomy (GTDB): domain Bacteria; phylum Bacteroidota; class Ignavibacteria; order Tepidaquicellales; family OLB5; genus OLB5. The sequence continues at coordinate 4,581 of CAZQYL010000173.1, forward strand.
GCTGCAGGCACTGCGGGTCAGCATGCGTTGGTCCATCTTCGCCGGTCTTAAGTCCTGCGTGAGCGTTAATAAGTATCCATGTATTATAACTTCCGCCAAAGTGCATTACTTTATTCTGCTCGCCGATACCATGCAGCCTTGCTGCGGTATGCTCCATCGCGCTAATGAATGCGCCGTATGAAGAGCTTACACCTATGTGTTTACCAAATGCCGAAAGTCCGGCCATCATTCCGCCGATTGCATCTTCGCAAATTCCGCCAACCGCCAATATCCTGGAATCCGGATTATCGACTGCATCATAAAATCCTTCGTGGAATCCTGTTCCTACCAGATTAACCGAAGTTGAACCAAGCAGGTCAGCTGCCACTCCAAGTACTGCGCCATTTGATCTTTTATTTATATATCCAAGCGATGAACCCAGAACTCCGCGAAGAGTTGTTGTTTCACCGGGAACAATATTCAATTCTGCGGGAGTTTCTTTTTCATTAAGAATATTATCTTTATACAACGCATCTTTATCTGAGCCTTCACCCTTGGGTTTCCTGTTATCTTTGGTTAATCTTGCTTTACTTTCTTCAATTGCTTCAGCAAAGTATTTCAGGTAATTTTCTTTTTCAATAACTCCCCGAATTGCAAGAAGTGTATCATAGAAATATTTTTCAATATTGTTGAGAGTAGCTTCACCTTCAAAATGCGGAACCTTTACGCCGAAAGCTGCTTCGAATTCACTGCATGCCTTGTAATATCCTTCGGAATTCATTTTATGCCCTGCACCGTGTGATGCCCTGCCTTCAATGCCGTACTTCCAGCCTTTGACTGTACGGTAAACAATAGCTGTAGGCATTTTATTATCGATCTTTTTCGCGAACAACTGTGCAGCGGCAATCTTATTGAAGTCTGTTCCGTCATCAACATAAATAACATTGAAATCATGCAGGTAACAAAGTTCCATCGGGTTCCATTGTACGTAATCACCTTTCAATTCGCCTTCGCGGCAAACGCGGTTTGAATCAATTGATGCCTGGTTGAAATCAATATGGAATTTAATATTATGCAGTCTCATTGCGCTTGCTGCGGCTAATGCTTCAGCAACCCTGCCCGGGGTCATTCCGCCTTCACCTTCAATGACGTGAATTTGCGGAGCGTTCTCACCGAAATAATC